>JABJCS010000184.1 GCA_018665505.1 Alphaproteobacteria bacterium | reverse complement strand
ATTGTTCTAACCATGTTGATCCACGCCCCAGCGACAGTGCAGCGCAGTTTTGATCACGGGCCGATCGAGATCGCTACGGGAGGCGCCGCACCACCGAGCGCCGTGATTGAGGGAATGGAGAGGATGGGCTTCCGGGTTACGCATCTCTACGGCATGACGGAATCCTACGGCCCGTCGACGCTCTGTGCTTGGCAGTCGGAGTGGGATGACCTTGAAGGTGAAGCCAGGGCTTCCGTGATGGCGCGCCAAGGGGTGAAATATGTGACCCTAGAAGATCAGGCGGTGATGGATAGCGAGACCATGCAGCCGGTTCCAGCCGACGGCGAGACGATTGGTGAATTGATGTTGCGCGGCAATACGGTCATGCGCGGATATTTGAAGAACACCAAGACGACTGAAGAGACGCTCTCGGGCGGTTGGCTGCATACGGGCGATCTCGGTGTCATGCACCCCGACGGATATATCGAGATCAAGGATCGGGCGAAGGACATCATCATATCCGGCGGTGAGAATATCTCGAGCCTTGAGGTCGAGGAAGTTCTCTACAAGCATCCCAAAATCATGGAAGCCGCGGTCGTCGCACGGCCGGATGAGAAATGGGGCGAGACACCTTGTGCCTTCGTGACGCCGACGGAGGAGGGCAGTGACCTGAACGCTGAAGACGTGATGACCTATTGCCGTGAAAATATGGCGCGTTTCAAAGCGCCGAAGACAATTGTTTTCGGTGAATTGCCGAAGACGTCGACAGGTAAGATCCAAAAATTCGTTTTGCGAGAACGCGCGAGGGAGATGTAGATGGGGGATAAACCCTTAGAAGGTAAAGTCGCCTTGATCACCGGCGCATCGGCCGGATTAGGCAAGCATTTCGCGTCCGTGATCGCGGAGGCCGGGGCTCAAGTCGTCATCGCGGCGCGGCGTCTCAATAAATTAGAAGAGACCGCGCAACCAATTATCGATGCGGGCGGACAGGTGCATTGTGTGACCTTGGATGTCATGGAATCAGACCAAATTCCAGCAGTATTCGATGCTGCGGAAGAGGCGTTTGGGACCGTGGATATCCTCATCAACAACTCGGGCATCGTTATTGCCGGCAAAGTCCCGAATATTCCCGAAGATGACTGGGATTCTGTGATTGGCACAAATCTAAAAGGCGCATGGATGATGGCCCAAGAAGCCGCGCGCCGGATGATAGCCGCGAAGCGGCAAGGCAGTATCGTCAATTTAGCGTCGATTTTGGCGTTCCGCGCGCAAAAGGCGTTGTCGACATATTCGATTTCAAAGGCTGCGGTCGCTCAAATGACGAGAACCATGGCGAGCGAGCTTGCGCCGTATGGGATAAGGGTCAATGCGATGGCACCAGGATATATTGCGACAGATATGAACAGCGATTTCCTATATTCGCCGCGTGGCCAACAAATGATGGGCGAGGTCCCGATTGGCCGTTACGGGGAGTTAGGGGAATTGGACGAATGCCTCCTGATGCTTTCCGGCGACCGTTCGAAATATCTGACGGGCGCGGTAATTCCGATAGATGGCGGGCATTCGCTTAATATCAGAGACTAATCACGGTAGTTCTGCGCGAACGATCTCCGTCCAATAGGCGACCCCGCGCGCTGTGATTTCGTCATTGAAGTCGTAGCGAGGTGCATGGACGAATTCGTCCGGGCCGGTCATCCCGTTGCCGATAAACACATAACAACCGGGCACTTTCTCCAGCATAAATGAGAAATCTTCGCTGCCCGATAAAGGCTGCATATTTGGAATGACGTTTTCTTCGCCAACGGCTTCTTTAGCCGCGAGGAGGGAGATCTCCGCCTGTTCGGTCCAATTGACGGTCGGCGGATACCCTCGGCGATAGTGTACGTCGGCCTCGCAATTGAAGACCGCCGCCGTGGATTTCGCCATCTCGTCGATGCGTCGTTCCAACAGATCGCGCACTTCCGGTTTGAAGGAGCGGATGCGGCCGCCGAGATGCACTTCCGCAGGAATGATATTGAGGGATCCAGCATCGCCCCCATTGATATGGCCGACGCTGACAACTCCCGTTTCCAGTGGATTGATTTCTCGGCTGACCAGCGTCTGAGACGCGACGATGAACTGTGCTGCCGCAATCGTAGCATCCGTGCCTTTATGCGGCATTGAGCCGTGTCCACCGGTACCTCGGAAGGTGATCTTGAATTCGTCTCTACCCGCCATCACGGGGCCTGCACGCACACCAATTTGGCCGGCTTCGATTCCCGGCATGTTGTGGAGGCCGTAGACGGCGTCGCACGCGAATTTCTCGAACAGGCCATCCTCCATCATGGCTTTCGCACCGGCTCCGCCTTCCTCGGCGGGTTGGAAGATGAAATGAATGGTGCCGTTGAAGGATTTGACTTCCGATAGATATCGCGCGGCTCCGAGCAACATTGTGGTGTGGCCATCATGACCACATGCATGCATTTTTCCTTTATTAACAGACCGATGATCGAATTCATTCATTTCATGAATAAAGAGCGCATCCATGTCGGCGCGCAAGCCGATGGCGCGATTGGATCCCCCTCTGCGTAGCGTGCCGACCACACCGGTCTTCCCGAGCCCCCGATTGACATCCAACCCCCAGGCTTCGAGCTTTTCGGCGACGATATCAGCCGTCCGGTTCTCCTCGTAGGCTGTTTCAGGGTGCTGATGGATATCTCGACGTATCTCCGTGAGTTCGTCGAGATAGGCGTCGATTTGCGTGTCTCTGTCGGTTTTATCCATGCCACCCATGCTCCCATTTCCTCCCTTACCAACCGTTTACACGATCCCAGCGTCCGATAATGGTACTGTCTTCCAACACTTCGTAATGGCTATATCCCGCTGCGGTAATGCAAGCATGATTCGGTAAGATTCTTACTTGCGAGCCAATCGGCAATGCATCGAACTGCGCTGGATTGGAGACAGGGACGATCCCATGCTCCTGACTAACTGCGTCGACAACGAGGCCGTCGAAAGGCTCTAAGGTATCGACGTTGCACACTTCGCCGTAACCGACTTCCGGATGCTCGTCATGGGCGCTGATGTCCTTGGAGAGGGCCAAGGCGCCGGTATCGAGGAGAATATGGCCGTTGTGGCGGTTGTGCCCGATGACACTGGCCAAAACGGAGAGGGCCAAGCCGTCACGTTCGCAAGCGCCGACGGACAATTGCTTCAGATCGTTGAAGACGAAAACACCTGGGCGCATCTCGGTAACACCGTCCAGATTTTCAGCGTGGACGGCTGTCGGCGTGGAGCCGGCGCTGACGATGGGGCAGGGCAGGCCTTCCGTTTGCAGCCGCTCGGCCGCACCCGTGATTATGCGGCGCTCTTGTTCCGCGACGTTCTTGATTTCATCAATTGTCTTGCATCCGTAGGAGTGGCCCGCATGGGTTAGGACCCCCATCAAGATCATGTTTTCCCCATTGTGAATCGCGCGGGCAATTTCCATGAATTCCGGGCCGTTGGGCAACACACCTGCGCGGCCTTCGCCGCTATCCACTTCTACCAATACCTTGAAATGTTCCCCGCTCTCGGATGGATAGTCAGCGATGGACCGGACCGCTTCGATATTGTCGGTAATGATTTTAATATCTGCGCCCGCCTTCGAAAGCGCGGCCACACGGGAGAGCCTCCCGGCAGCGATACCGACGGCGTAGAGAATATCGCGGAAGCCATGCTCAAAGAAGTACTCCGCTTCGGCGAGCGTCGAAACGGTGATGCCGCCGGGCTGACCGGATGTCGCAAGCCGCGCAACTTCCGCCGATTTCGCTGTTTTTAGGTGGGGTCTGAGCCCCACGCCATGTGCCCGCATCCTTGCATGCATATGGTCCAGGTTGCGTTGCATCGCCGATTTGTCGAGGATTAGCGCTGGCGTTGAGAGGTTGGCGAATGGCACCGGCTTTCTCCGAATCGTTCAGTCGATGGATATTCACAACAAGTTTGCTTGCGGCCAAGGGCAAATCGTCTCATGTAACGCTCACCGCTTGCAAAATGCCGGAAAACTGTAATTCTGCTGGTTAAATTGCCGCTATTGGGCGGCCATCAATAGGAACATCGACATGAGTGAAAATGTCTTGGCCTTTCCAAAGGGAAGCGCCAGCGAAGTCCGTAAGACGACCCGTTTCCGCGAAATGCTGACCTCTCCGGAGACCAGCTTTATCATGGAGGCGCATAACGGGCTCTCCGCCAAGATTGTGGAAGAAACCGGATTCGAGGGTGTTTGGGCCTCTGGTCTATCGATGTCGGCGGCTCTCGGCGTGCGGGATAGTAACGAGGCCTCTTGGACCCAAGTCCTGGAAGTCCTTGAATTCATGGCGGATGCGACTTCGATCCCGATCCTGGTCGATGCGGATACCGGTTATGGCAATTTCAATAACTTCCGTCGTTTGGTGAACAAGCTAATCCAACGGGACATCGCTGCTGTCTGTATCGAGGACAAGCTCTTCCCGAAGACGAACTCCTTTTTGGGGCAGAACCAGCCGTTGGCCGACGTCGACGAGTTTTGCGGCAAGATCAGGGCGGGCAAGGATGCTCAAGCGGACGACAGCTTTAGTGTCGTGGCGCGTGTTGAAGCGTTGATCGCGGGCTGGGGCCTGAAAGAGGCGTTGCGCCGTGCCGAGGCCTATCATGAGGCGGGTGCGGACGCGATCCTGATCCATTCGAAGGAATCCGTCGCCGATGAGATTTTGGCATTTACGAAGGAATGGGCGAACCGCTCGCCGGTCGTGATCGTCCCGACGAAATACTATGGGACACCGACGCAGCATTTCCGCGACGCCGGAGTGAACCTCATCATTTGGGCCAACCATAATATGCGGGCGGCGATTTCCGCCATGCGTGAGACCAGCCAGCAGATATTTGAGAATCAGAACCTAGTTTGGGCCGAAGAGAATGTCGCCCGGCTTGGAGATGTCTTCGTAATTGCCGGTAATGAGGAACTGTCCGAAGCGGAAGATCGTTACTTGGCGAAACGCGCGGAGACGAAGGCGGTGATCCTGGCTGCAACTCGAGGCAGCAAGCTCGAGGATCTGACTATGGACCGGCCGAAATGCATGGTTGATGTGCGGGGCAAACCGCTTCTGCATAGACTCGTCGGATCATTCAACGATGCAGGTGTTCGCGAATTGACGGTGGTGACTGGATATAAGGCAGACACAGTCAATTTCCCCGGGATCAATACCGCGGAGAATACCGATTTCGAGACGACTGGCGAAGTTGCGTCACTCGCCTGCTCGATGGACGCCCTTAAGGGCGAATGTGTTGTGAGTTACGGCGACATCATGTTCCGTAGTCACGTGCTTAATCAATTGCTCGATTGCGAGGCGGATATTGCCGTCGTGGTCGATGCGAATTGGAAGCAGGAGCGGGCTGAAACAACGAAGCGGACAGTGGACTTAGCGGCTTGCAGCCACGCCTATACGGGCGATTATTTTGACGATGAAGTGTCCGAACTGACCCGTCTCGACAGTGCCATGAACGAAGCTGATGCGAATGGCGAATGGATCGGTTTGGCAAAGTTCAGCGCGAACGGGAGTGAGCTCCTGCGTGCCGAATTGGACAATATGAAATCGGACGGTAGCCTCGCGAAGGCGAGCATGAACGATCTGTTTAATCGTTTGATCGACAGCGGTGCCAAGCCGCAGGTTGTTTACATTACCGGAAACTGGTTGGACGTGAACGACGCCTTTGATTTGGCGCGCGCGCGTAACTTCTAAGCCATGATTCAAGCCGATACGCTGCTCTCCGCGGCCAAGGCGCGGGGCTTTGATTTCTTTACCGGTGTCCCGTGCTCGTTCCTCACGCCGATCATCAACCGGGTCATTAGTGACCGCGAGACGTCTTATGTCGGGGCGGCTAGCGAAGGTGAAGCCGTGGCGATTGCTTCCGGGGCTTGGCTCGCGGGTAAAGAGACAGTCGTGATGTGTCAAAATTCCGGTCTCGGAAACACAATCAACCCATTGACATCGCTCAATCATCCATTCCGAATTCCAACCCTCATGTTCGTGACCTGGCGTGGCCAGCCGGGACTAGGGGATGAACCCCAGCACGAATTGATGGGCGAAATAACGGATGTATTGATCCGAGATATCGGTGTTGGTTGTAGTCATTTACCGGATGAAGAGGGAGACGTAGGACCCGCACTGGATGTGGCACAGGCCGCGATGCGGGAGAACGACCTGCCCTATGCGTTTATCGTCGCTAAGGGAGCTGTGGCGGATGCTGGTTTGGATCAGGCCGAGCTTGTGGCGCCACCCATGGGAAATTATTCGGACCTACGTAAAGGCGGCATACGGGCAACTCGCTATCAAACGCTGGAGCGGGTCGTCGACATGGCCCCTGAAACGGCGGCGATGATAGCGACGACCGGTAAATGCGGGCGCGAATTGTTTACCATCGCGGATCGCGATCAGCACCTCTATCAAGTGGGCTCTATGGGGTGCGCCAGTGCGATGGGGCTGGGAGTCGCCCTCAATGTTGATCGACCGGTAATCGTCCTCGACGGGGATGGCGCCGCGTTGATGAAAATGGGCTCCTTCGCGACTATTGGAGCGCAGGCACCGAAGAATTTAGTCCACGTGATTCTCGACAATGGCGTTCACGATTCTACAGGCGGGCAGGCGACGGTGTCTCCTATTGTCGATTTCGCGCGGGTTGCATTGGCATGTGGATACCGTACGGGAACAGTGATTGACGATTTGGATGGTTTTGATCAGTCGTTCGCCGCGGCAATGGCGAGCGAAGGCCCGCATTTGGTTCATGCCCGGATCGCACCGGGAAGTCTGTCGAAGCTCGGCCGTCCGACAGTGAAACCACCGGAAGTCGCCAGACGTTTCAAGCGGTTCCTCGCCAGCTGACGAGCTTTATCATGCAAATTCCTCCCGAATTTTACGCTGAGATCGATCAGACAATCGAGGACGCCGGCATCGCGGGGCTCTGCCATGACGGTCGACGGGAATTTGCAATCGACAAGCTCATCGCGGAATATTCGAAAGTGAATTCTCGCAGTATCATCGTGGCGGTAGATGACCGTCTGAGGGAGATGGGTGAAAATGGATGACGACAAACCGGATCCCGCGACCAAGCGCCGGTTCTACCTGATTGCGTTCGCGGTCGCCTTAGCGATTGATTACTTCACGGGAATGGCCAAGGGCGGAGAGTACCGACCCAGCCTCATCGGCCTTGCGGTCATGATTACGTCGGCGTTGTTTTTCTTCTATTCTCTGATCCGCAATCGTTGAACCGACTACCGACCGCTTTATAGTCATTATTAGTAATTTCATCGCGCGATTGAGGAGGAAATCCATGGGCGAGATCGTACGCGTCTTCTGGCAACCTGGGTGAACCAGCTGCCTGAAAGCGAAAGAGTTTCTT
>JABJCS010000183.1 GCA_018665505.1 Alphaproteobacteria bacterium | reverse complement strand
TGAGAGCCTCGAGGGCGATAGCAGTTTTGTCTTCGCAAAACGTGTCATCACCCGACCCGCGAGTGCAGGCGGCGAGGAACACGATGCGGTCGACCTGGAGGAGTTCGAACGGCGACGGGCCGCTGATGGATTTTTATCGGAGTGGCGTGCCCACGATCTTTGTTACGGTTTGCCGATAACCTTGGCTGAAGACCTAAATCAAGGTCGCCACGTGTTGGCCAATGTCTCGCGTTCGGTCATCGCCGATATCGCTGCACGGTACGAGAATGTCCGGGTCGTTGAAGTGACCGCCTCGCGAGATATCCTGGCAACACGCCTCGCCGCCAGAGGTCGTGAGAGTGCCGAGGATATCGCCCGGCGCTTGGACCGAACCACCACTTCTTATCCACCGGACATCGATGTTATCAGCGTGCTCAACGACACCACGCGAGAAGATGGGGTCGAGCGTTTCGTTACTGCTATCCGCCGCGCCATTCCTGGCACGCTGCGTATTCGCCGTCTTCCTATCGATACGTGGCACGAGAACACCTGCTTCTTGAATCGAGCCTGCGACACCTACACGGCAACCGACTATTTGGGCGCTGGAAAAGTTGATATTGCAGGGGCCGGACGCAGTGCCCGCGCAAAGGTTAATATCATCGATGACAGTAGTCTTGTCGGCATCGACGAGATCGGCCTCTCCGCGCATGCCTTCGAAGAATTAGGACTCGACGCCGGCACCGAGGTCACGCTCGAGCGGACCCCTTCACCGAAGAGCATCACCGCGCTACGCTCGAAACTCGGGGGCAACGAACTCTCGCTCGACGAAATGCATACAGTCATTCGAGACATTGCCGAAGACCGCTACACCGACAAGGAAATCTCTGCTTTCTTGGTCTCTGCTGCGCGGGATTTATCCATCGACGAAGTGCAATCCTTGACCCGGGCGAGAGCTGAATTCGCCCATCGTTTCGATTGGGGACGTGACCTCGTGGTCGACAAGCATTCGATGGGTGGCATCCCCGGCAGCCGAATCACCATGATCGTCATTCCGATCGTGGCGGCGCACGGCCTACTAATCCCCAAGACATCGTCACGCGCAATCACATCCGCCGCCGGTACCGCGGACGCCATGGAAGCTATCGCCCGCGTCGACCTTTCCCCCGAGGAAGTGGAACGCGTCGTCGGCGAGGGAAACGGATGCATCGCGTGGAACGGCCGCCTTAATCATTCCGCCGTCGACGATGTGATGAATTCGATCACTCGGCCGCTCGGTATCGATTCCACCAAATGGGCGGTCGCATCGATCCTCTCGAAAAAACTCGCCGCCGGCGCGACCCACGCCATTATCGATATCCCGGTCGGGCCCTTTGCCAAAGTACAACAGGGGCGCGAGGGGCGCGAACTCTCACGATTGTTCGAAGATGTCGGCGCTGGAATTGGTATGAAGGTTATTGCCCGCGTGACAGACGGTTCACGGCCCATCGGGCGCGGTATCGGCCCCGCGCTTGAAGTCAGAGATGTGTACAAGGTTCTACGCAATGAATCCGATGCGCCGCTGGACCTGATGGAAAAAGCCTTGGGTTTCGCCGCTTCGATCTTGGAATGGGACCCGCTGGTGCCACGCGGCCAAGGACGTCCACTTGCCACGGAAATACTGCGTTCCGGGCGCGCGTTGGATGCATTGGAGCGCATCGTCGATCTGCAGGGCCGTCGGGACGACCCAATTTTGCCCGGCGACTTGGTCCACGAGGTCGTGGCCCCACGATCGGGCGTCGTCGAGCGTATCGATTCATATCAGATGTCCGGAATCGCCCGTAGCGCCGGGGCGCCGATGGACAAAAGCGCCGGAATCGACCTTTGCATCCAGGAAGGAGATACATTAACCGCGGGCGTTCCGTTATACTTTATTCATGCAAATGTGGAGACGGATTTCCGAATTGCGGTCGAACGATCGGAAAATGATTCAGGAATCAAAATTAGGTAGTATCTTCCCTAAAAAATACGTGTGAATGTACGCGTTAGAAGAATAGCCTTATTAATTTGTTAACCAATCACGGGTTAGGTTAGCATAGACGAAGGCGTAAGGATTTGTTCGAAAAGCAATCGAGAAGCATAAAGAGGAAAGGTGAATGGAATACAGCTATAATTAAGACCGGCGACGGTCTCGAGGTAGACCTGAGCGGTCGGCTGACATTCGACGAGCACACGACATGCCGCCAGCTAATTACGGAACTAACGGCGGACGATGCCACGAACAAAGTTATCAATCTATCGAAGCTTGAATTTATCGATTCGGCTGGGTTAGGACTTCTACTTCGCATCCAAGACGCCTGCACGAAAAGCGGACAGACTTTGTCATTGAAGGTTCCCTCCGACGGCCAGGTGCAGAAGATGCTTCAAGTCGCGCGCTTCGATCAACTGGTTCCGTTCGTCTAAATTCGGCGAATTGAGTTGGTCCTGACCCGACTCAACGGCGACTTTTAGATCATTCTCATTATGGGAACGCCCGCGAAGCTCATACAGCTAGCCATTTGGCACGACGGATGCCTCGATGATCAGACCGGCATCGACGGTGAGGTCGAGATTCGGAAGTGGAATCCAACTTCAGAAGATGCTGATTTCGACGGGCAGGACGACAAAAAGATCGTGTTCGCGGGTGAAATTCATTCCAGCGTATATACCAATCTTACGAAACAAGCCTTTGCGGGTATTGTAGAATATCGGGGGCCGGAAAGTATACCGGTGCTCAATTCAGTCCTTCGTACGCTTGCTTCTCATGAGATAGTTCTCAACCTCAGCTCCCGAACCGCCTATGGTTTGGCGAATGCCGAACGATTCAGCGAAATGCTGTCTCATCGCGTTAGTTTTCCGGCCGAACGTCAACCGGAACGACTGATCGCCCTCCACGAGGCTATCGCGAACGCTGTATTGCACGGCAATTTGCAAGTCGACTCTGTGCCTCTCGATGAAGGACTTTTGGGCCTCGAAAAGCAATACGGTGATCTAGAACAAAAACTATCCAATCCCACACTGGCTGATCGCCGGGTGGAAGTTTCAGCTAGCTGGAGCCAGCCGGAATTGACGATCTGCATAACAAATGAAGGCCCAGGATACGATGCCACCAAACGACATCACATCCCGTCCAATGCGCCGTTGAGGGGTATGGAACTCATTCGTTCGCTGACGGACCACATTGAGATCGAAGAAAAAGGCCGACAACTCAAACTGTTCTTACGATGTTAGTCGACTAAATCATTAACTATGTCTTCAGAACCCGCACCCACAACCAACGCTAATTCACTGGTCGAACTGGAGCTTAAGGACTGTCCCGTACTCGTTGTCGACGACGACGAAATGATTTGCGAATTCATAAAGATGAATTTGCTGGTCGGTGGATTTCAAAATATTGAAACCGCCATGGACGGCGTCGAAGCGCTGGAAAAAGTCAAAACCTTTGATCCGGATTTGATGATTCTGGATATGAGCATGCCGATCTTGGATGGCTTCGCGGTAATGAAAGAAATTCGCGGCAATCCCGATAGCTTGGACTTACCGATTCTGGTCACGACCGGCTTGGATACCCATGAGGACCGCAACAACGTTCTTCGGCATGGCGCATCGAATCTGATTTCCAAACCAATCGATTCCGACATTTTGATTCAGCGCTCGAAAGAGCTGCTCGAACGGCGTCTCCTACTGCGAGAGCTGACGCGATACCGCAACCGCCTCGAGCACAAATTATCGGCGGCGCGCGACATGCAAAGTCAAATCGTCCCGTCAGCGGAATTTGCGGCCTCAATCGCCGAAAAACACAACTGCAAGATTGAATCCCACTATCGCTCTTCTTCAGAACTTGGCGGTGACTTCTGGGGCATGCGGAGCATTGACGAAGATCGTTTCAAGGTCTTCACCGTCGACTTTTCCGGTCATGGCGTGGCGGCAGCGCTGAATACTTTCCGCCTCGATGCCATCATCAAGGAAATGGAGATTCCGTCGAGTTCTCCCGCCGAATTCCTATCACTTGTGAACAGTTCGCTCTACGGGCTTCTTGAGCCGGGTCAATTTGCAACCATGCTATGCGCCTTCGTCGAACCAAGCCGAAATCGTCTCATTTTTTCCGGTGCCGCCGCGCCGGAGCCGATATTCGGCAACATGGATACACGAGAGCTTCGATTGGAAGACGGAAGTGGCATGCTTCTCGGCGTGAGGGACGGCTCCGTCTACGAAGACCGCGAAGTCGCCTTTCCCAAAGGCTCATTCATGTTTCTCTTCAGTGACGCCCTCTTTGAGAGCCCAACTGTCGATGGCGGCGACGCATTGGAAATCGACGGTGTGATGGATTTGGCGAAAGACGCGCTCACGAATGCCTCAGCGGCGCCGTTAGAACATATCCTCAAACGTTTCGATGCTGAGGTCGAGCAGCCGTTAAACGACGATCTTACGACCGTCTGGCTCTCTCACTAAATCAAACCTCTATTGCGGCAATAACATATCGGCGATGATTTGTGTTAGCTCGGCAAATGTCCGAAACACAAAGCCGAGCGCTCCGCCGCCGACAACCGCCGCGACTAGCCATACCCAATGCCAACCCACCACCAACACGCCGAGCAATACCAAGACCGGCAGCGAAACACCGACCATGACGGCCAGTTTCGCCCCGTGTTGAACCATAAAACGAACCGCCGGATACTGCTCCATTCAGCGTCTTCCTTCTTCCAGACATTCTATACTGCGCCCGCGATTGCACTCGGCGCTGATGACATTAGGTAAAGAACTAAGCATATGAACGGAGAGGGAAAGATGGCGAACCAAACTCTATCCAGTCTCGACCTGGCAAAAGAAATGATCGCGCTCGACGCGACGGCATTGACCGAGGTCGATATTGCGCAACTCCAACGCCTAATCATGGACTACAGCGCTGTCACCTTGTGCGGCTCTGTCCAACCATGGGGCCGCAAGATGCGGGTCTGGGCGCAGGAGCAAAAGTCGAACGGCCCAGCTCGCCTCATCGGCTCCGGCGATTTAGCGAATGCGGCCACCGCAGCCCTTGCCAATGGCACCGCTGCCCACGGCTATGAACTCGACGATACCCAC
>JABJCS010000182.1 GCA_018665505.1 Alphaproteobacteria bacterium | reverse complement strand
CCCCGCCATGAAGCTACTTCCCGTAGCGCTTTTTCTTGATTTTCTTGCCTTTGAGACCGAGCCGAATTTGCCGCCCAAATTCCTTAGCGGGCTTTGCGACGTTTTCAGACAAGATGCGCATCATGCATGGGCCGAGGCAGCCGGACTTCATGGGGGAGTCCTTAGCCGAGGGAATATCAACAACCGCAACCGGCTTCTTCTTACCATGCCGGTAAATTTTCGCCTTCAGATCGATACTGGAGACGTTCGCGGCCTTAGAGCGGACGACCCGGTTGACGACGGTGATCGCGACCAGCGCGTCCATCTTCTTCGGTTTATTCCGCTGGAATACATGCACCCAATCCTTGGCGCTCGGGCGGCGGCGTTTGGGAAGATACTGACTGGGAATGGCCTTCGGTTGGATAACCTTATAGCCAGCTTTTTTCAACTGGCCGATGACCTCCGCCGCGACAGTGCGATAGACTTTATTCCCTGCAACCTACGCACCGCGCGGCGCGGCATCCGCCGCCACTAAAACCGTTTCTGCTCGAACTTCGACGCCGGTGACCGAAAGTGTCATCATCAGGGCCAGGACGGCGATTAAGAATCTGCGGTCTAGCTTCGGTAGCGTATTAATCATGCTTTGCCTATCCTGCGTGCGGTCTTTGGACATTCTGGCGCGCAAGACCGTCGGGGTCTAGGGGCCAATTTCGACTTACCTAATATCAGGGCTGGCCTAATATCAGGGCTGGATTGTCGTTCCACCGTCGATCACCAAGGTTTGGCCAGTCAGGTACGACCCGGCTGGGGAGGCCATCATTACAGCCGCGCCGGCAATCTCGTCCGGATCGCCAAGGCGGCGCAGGGGGGTGGCACTCTCGCGATTGTCGCGCCGTTCCGGATCTTCATAGAGCGCGCGAGCGAAATCGGTGATGATCAGACCCGGTGCGATACAATTGGCGCGAATGTTGTCCGGCCCGAATTCGACCGCATAATTGCGGACGATCTGCATATCCGCGGCCTTGGAGATTGAATAGGCACCGAGCTCCTTTGAACCGCGAATGCCGCCGATCGAGGAGACGATGATCAAGACACCGTCCTTTTGCTCGATCATTCCCGGGATCACCATATTGCAGAGCCATGAATTGCTGCGGATGTTGCATTCCATGATGCGGTCGAAAGCGGTGTCCGGGATGTCGAGGGCACCCCCATGAAAAGGGTTCACAGCCGCATTACAGACCAAGATATCGACCTTGCCGAATTCCGCCTTGGACTGGTCGACAAGCGATTGGAGTTGTTCCTTGTGGTAGATGTGGCACGGAATGGAGACGGCCCGGTTGCCGCTCTTTGCCCAATTCTCATTGATGTCGGCGGCGACTGACTCGCAGGCGTCTTGCTTGCGCGAGGAGACGACGATATTGGCGCCGTGCTCCGCCATGCGTTCGGCGATGGCCTTGCCGATGCCTTTGGTCGAGCCGGTGATGACGGCGGTTTTGCCGGTAAGATCGAAAAGTGTCATGTAGAGAAATCCTATGCGAACGTTAGCGATTGTTGTGTCGGTTTATGCGCCTTCGGTGTTACCTACTTGGCGCGGAAATACCTATGGATTGGACTACTGTCTCGGCCTCGCCGGGGGTGAGGGTTTCCCCAGGGGTGTTACAGAAAAAACCGCTGAGCAGGCTGGCGGGTCCGGTCGGCGGGCTTTGATACCAGCGTTGCAGAAATACCACGCAGGTGGTCGCGCCGGCCCGGCTGCGCCGCCATAGTACTTGACCCAGAACGTTGTTCGAGCCGACCAGATCGCCGAAGGTCTTGCGTTTGCCGCGAAATACCGCCCAGTGATCTGCGGTTTCCGCCGGGTCTTCCGCGTCTGTTACCGGCGGCCCGGCGCGTGATTCGCTGAGCAGCATGCCCGCGGTGACCGGGCTCGCACCGGGGCCGGTCCAAAGTGCGTCTTCCTCAATGTAGCGGCCATCGGCGCTGGTGAACCGTCGTCGCGCCACGGTGCCGCCGTTCAGGACGCTCAGGGGCAGGAGCAACCGCGCTTGTGCAGACTTAATAGTGACGACCCGGCCCGAAGGGATCTCGCCAGGCACGACCGGTTTCCGCGCGGATTTGGCGGCCCCGCCGCTGGGAGGTTGCGGGGCCGTTCTCGATTGCGGAGTGGGTGGCTTGGCGGCGAGACGGCTTTTGGGCTCACCGGAGAAGTCGCCGAGCGTCCGGCCGACGTAATCGTCCATGCTTTCGCACGCGGCCAAACCCGCGATCAAGATCATAGGGGCGATGTATCGACGCATTTGCATTCGCGCTACCGGTTCTCTGCTAGGGCTCCGATGTCCGATCTTCAGCGTTGCCGCAATCGGGGCACCAGGACCGCCGTCATTACTGCGATCAAAATCAAAATACCCCCGTTCAATAGCAAACCGCTTTGTAAACCGAAAGCACCGGCGACAGCGCCTAATTCCAAATGACCCAATGGGCCGAACCCTAGGGCGAGGACCCAAATCCCCATTGCGCGGCCTCTTAGCTCGTTGGCGACGCTGAGCTGCATCATGCTTTGCGCCATAATATCGCAGGATGCGGCGAAAAATGAGAGCAAAAAGACCGCACCGAGTGTCAGCGCGAGCGGTGAGGGTTGGGATAAGAGCGTCATGAAGACGCCGAACATGAATATGATACCGAGATACATCGCGCCGGTCCGGCTGCGAACGCCGAAAGTCGCGAAAGTGACACCCGCAATGATACCGGCGAAGGCACGGGCCCCTTGCAACCATCCAAGACCTTCCGCACCGATCTCTAGGCGGTTGGTTGCGATTTCGGGCAGTGCCGTTGCAAAAGAAAATCCAAAAATCTCGACCGAGGCCGTGACAGCTAGGAGTGTGAGCAGCAGACGGTTTGTGCCAAGCTCAACTAGATATTCCCGGATGTTTTGGCGAATGGGTGCGCGCACCGCCACTGCGGCCACACCGGCAGCGCGCAGACTCCGAAAGAACAGGAAGGCGATCAAATGACCTCCGCCCAGACACGCCAAGGCCGCTGACCCGCCGAAACTCTCCATCACGAACCCGGCGACGAGCGCGCCCAATAACTGCCCGCTCCGCGATCCGATATTGAGCAAACCCATCGCCGAGACGAGGTTTTCCTGGCCCACCAGATCGTAGGCGTAGCTCGAGCGTACCGGTTGATGCAGTGCCCGCAGACTGCCCACGAACAATGTAAAGGCGGCGATGATCCAAATCGGTGTCTCATCTTGTGCGGTCGACGCTGCAAAGACAAAGAGGACGGCCGCCGTCGCCAATTCAAGACGACGCAGCAGTGTTCGACGGTCGATCCAATCGGCAACCGTGCCGGACAACAAGCCAAATACGAAGAACGGTAGGAAATAGATCGCCAGTATGATGCCGACCCAAGCCGTGGTCCCGGTCGCCTCGTAGACCAGCAAGCCGATCACCACCTGCTCGCCGCTCATCCCTTGTTGATGGAATGCGGCACCGCCTAATAGGCGACGATAGTCGCGGTCCCTAAGCGCTGGGTTTCGAATCATGCCGGGGCCGGGTAATGGAAAAGAACACCGTGGTGAGGCCGGCGACGGGAAGGAACAGGTCCCACCAAATGCCGAGCGTCCAGGCCGTGGCACCGTCCGCGCTGGACCAGACGACGGGGATCACGAAAAGATGGATTGGCAGCCGATCCGCGCATAACAGCAAGATGCCGAAGGTGAGGATCACCGTCGGTGTCGGCGCAAGACCGGCGACCTGCACGATCGTCCAGTCGGCTCCCGCCCAAATCGGGATCAGCGGATAGACAATGAGCGCGAGTACGATGAGCACGAGCCCAAGCCAGGAAGCCGCACTCTTGTCGCCACGGAACCGTAGACGGTCCTGGAGGGTGCCGGACCACAGAAACAACCCTGCCTGCACGACGAAGACCATTCCAAAGTAGGTTCCGGCCCAGTTCAGGGTGACGAGATGATTCATTAGGAACACGAACCCAGTCCACGCCCAGCCGCAGGCGATGAAACCGGCGATAATTCGGTCGCTGCCCGGGCGTGGAAACAGCAGCAATCCGAGCAACAAGACACTCAAGAACAGTGCCGTTAATTGTCCAGGCCAGATCGCCGAGTTGTAAGTGGCGAGGAGATCGAAAAAGGCTTCTGCTGAATAAGGAACCATAGATTTAAAGTCGCTCGATGTGATTGATCATGCGCAGGCGCATCGCCGCGTCCGGCATCGGTCCCCGGCCCGCAGCCATATTCTCCACCATATGGTCGACCTTCGACGTGGCCGGAATGGCGCAGGTAACCGCCGGATGCGAGAGGACAAACTTCAGGAAAAATCGCGCCCAGGTATCGGCGCCGAACTCTGTGGCCCAGTCCGGCACTGGATGACCCGCGACATGCTCGAACGCGCCGCCCCGCCGGAAGGGCCGGTTGACAATGACGGCAATGCCCTGGTCCGCCGCTAAGGGCAAGAGACGGTCCTCCGCTTCACGGTCAAGGATGTTGCAGGTGAATTGCGCAAAGTCGAGTGGTTGAGTGCGCATCAAATCTGCGAAGTCGCCATGCCGTCTGCCGTGCGATGTGGTGATCCCGATATAGCGCACGCGCTTTTCCGCTTTCCACGACTTGAGAGTTTCTAGATGGGTCTCCCAATTGAGCAGGTTGTGGACCTGCAGCAAATCGAACGGCGTCTCGCCCCACAGCCGTTCCGAGGTTTCCATTTGCTCTACGCCGTGGTCGTCGACCGGCGTCCAGACCTTCGTTGCGGAGAAAAGCCGGTCTGGTCCGCTCACCCGTTTCAGGCAATAGCCGATCACCTCCTCAGATGAGCCGTACATGGGCGAGGAATCCACCATCGCGCCGCCGTGGTCGAAGAAGCTCTGAAGGACGTGTGCGCGCGCTTTACGGAGTCGCTCGGACGGACCGACATTGAAAGTGATCCACGTTCCCATGCCGAGGATGGGGATGAGTTCTCCACTGGCGGGTATGGGTCGCTTCGATATGGCAGCCGGGCTCGCCGATATCGGCAATCCGGCGATGGGCAGCATTGCGGCGGAAGCGGCGACGGCGACCGCGAACTCGCGGCGGCCAAGGTTTCTCGTCTTGGACATGTGACGACTATGCGCGAACCGTCGCGCGGCGGCAACGGGATAGCGCCGCTTGTTGGGGCCCTACGGCGGCGTTAATATCCGGGAAACGGATCATTCGTCGATAGGCTCGGGATGATGCCCGTTGTCTCGTTAGATATTTCGTCATCCAGAGCCTATCGATGGATGACCCGCACGGTATCAAATCATGGTCGAAATTCACCATTCTACCTGTCCTCACGATTGCCCGAGCACCTGCCTGTTGGAGGTTGAAAAACTCTCCGATACGGAGATTGGCCGGGTTCACGGAGCCAAGGAAAACGATTACACCTCCGGTGTGGTCTGCGCCAAGGTCGCCCGCTATGCGGAGCGTATCCATCATCCGGAACGCCTGATGAAACCATTGCGCCGCGTCGGTGAGAAGGGCGTTGGGATCGAGGCCTTCGAGGAGATCACCTGGGACGAGGCGCTCGACGAGATCGCCGCCCGATTCGAGGGAATAAAAGAGGAGTTCGGCTCCGAAGCGATTTGGCCCTATCATTTCGCGGGGACCATGGGCTTGGTGATGCGGGACGGGCTGGACCGGTTCCGTCATGCCTATAGGACGACACGGCAATACTCGACAATCTGTACCGCGCTACCGGATTCCGGCTGGCATGCGGGGCACGGGATCAAGCACGGCAATGATCCACGCGAGATTGCCGAGTCCGACCTCATCGTGGTTTGGGGCGGCAATCCTGTCTCGACCCAGGTCAACGTGATGACTCATATCTCGAAGGCCCGGAAGGACCGCGGCGCCAAGCTGGTTGTCATCGACGTCTATAAGACGCCGAGCATCCAAGCCGCTGATTATGGCTACATTATCCGCCCGGGAACGGACGGCGCGTTGGCGACGGCGCTGATGTATATCATGTTCCGGGACGGGTATGCCGACCGTGACTACATGGCGAAGTACGCTGATGTGCCGGAGGAACTCGAAGCGCATGTGAGCGATAAGACACCACAATGGGCGGCCCAGATCACCGGCCTCTCGGTCGCGGAGATCGAGGAGCTGGCGGCGCTCTACGGTAAGACCGATCGCGCTTTCCTGCGCGTCGGCTATGGCTTCGCACGGTCGCGTAATGGCGCGGTCAACATGCACGCGGTCACTTGCTTACCAGTCGTCACCGGCAAGTGGTTGCACAAGGGGGCAGGCGCTCTCTACGGCAATGCCGGGATGTATCCGATCGATTGGACCCTGGTGATGGGGCTCGACGTGCGCGACACGACTATTCGCTCGCTCGATATGTGCCGTTTGGGCGCGATCCTGCTCGGTGAGGAAGGCGAATTACAAGGCGGGCCGCCGGTCAAGGCGATGCTCGTCCAAAACACCAACCCGGCGAGTGTGTGCCCGGATCAGAACAAGGTGTTGGCAGGGTTTCGCCGCGACGATCTGTTTCTTGTCGTCCACGAACAATTCATGACCGAGACGGCGGAATACGCCGATATCGTGCTCCCGGCGACGATGTTCCTCGAACATCACGACATGTATACCGGCGGCGGCCACGTCTATTTCAGTGTGACCAAACCGGTCATCGAAGCGCCCGGCGAATGCCGCACCAATCACGAGGTGCTCTGCGCGCTGGCCGAACGCCTCGGCATCGATCATCCGGGTTTCAAGATGAGCGCCTGGGAAATCATCGACGAGACGTGCAAAAAATCCGGGCTGCCGGATGCGGAGACGCTGTGGGAGAACCACTGGCACGATTGTTCCCTCAGCGAAGACGAGATGCATTTCAAGAACGGTTTCGGCCATCCGGACGGCAAGTTCCGCTTCAAGCCGGATTGGAAAGATAT
>JABJCS010000181.1 GCA_018665505.1 Alphaproteobacteria bacterium | reverse complement strand
TCCGGTCCCGTGACGGTGGGGTCATAAAGTTGCATGTCGTCTCTCCTTACACTCAATCGCAGTCAATGCAGACGCCGATGGGCTTCGACTGCATTAAGGAAGATCGGGCCCGGCTCCAGGACGGGATAAAGCAGGAATGTCCGCCCGCATCGCCGCCGCCCATGATCACCAGAATATCGTCGGGTGTGAGGCCCCGGTGCAATTGGCCGTCCTTTACCAGCGGATGCGTGCCGCCATCCGCATGTTGTTTGTCGTATTCCCGCTGGCGGTATTTGCCGACGGACTTCATGCCGTCGACCGTGCGATAGGCCCGACTGAACAAGAATTCCTTTACCTGAGTCTTACTCCATCCGGCAGCTTCGATCACCCGTACATGTTCCGGCGCCAGGACGACCGCCGATTGGCCAAGCGTGATGCAGCCATAATTCGCCATCGCGTCTGCGACCGCACCCAACACCTGCTCTGGGGTATTGCCGCCGTGGTTCTCTACATTGCAAAAACCGCCGCCCGCGAGGACGGTGACGCTGCTGACACCTTCCGGATAATCTTGATCCTCCACTAGCAGAGGCCAGGGATTGCCGCGGCTGCGCTCCGCAATGCAGAAGGTGAATTTACCCGGGTGACCTTGGGTCGATTTGTCCGACACACCCGGGATCATCCGGAATACGTTCATGAGGATCAATCGCACCGCGCGGCCCATGGTGGCGTTCGCGCGGTTGCCCGGGCCGAACAGATTAACGTCTGAATTCATACCGAGGTCGTCCGCCATCGGTCCGCTGACAATCATCAACGGAGCCGATCCACCGGTACTCGCCGTTGATCCGTGAAAGTTGAAGTCGGGCTCGTTCATCGCTTCCAAGGCTGCGACGACGACTGGGAAGTATTCCGGCTTACAGCCGGCCATCACGGCGTTGACCGCTGCTGCGTGGACTGTGCACTCAAATCCGGTCGCTGGATGGCTCGCGATCACGGTCTCGGGCGGGCGTCCCTCGTATTGCAACATCTCCTCGACCCGCCCGACGCTTGGCGGGACGACCGGAAGACCGTCCGTCCAGCCTTGCTCAAAACAATAGTCGATCGCGGCGAGCAAGTCGTCCGGCACGTCATGAATACGAGCATTGTCGAGTGGCATGGCGTAGCTCCGATACGGTGTCTAGTTCCTGAATAATAAACTATGCCGGTAATGAAATAGTGGACAATCCTTACGTGCCGAAAATTATCGGTGAACGAGAACGGCAGTTAGAAGCGTGTCGACGGATTTGCCATCGTCGGCAAAGGGTAGATGAAGTAATTCGCGAAGCCGGAATTCGCTTCTTGAATGGTGGGTCGGCTGGCCAATACACCAAATGGATCGCCGTTCCTCTACCACAGTGACAAGGCGCTTGTAGGTTATGGACTGTTCAAAGTTTGGATAGATTTCGTGCAGCCATTGGCCTGTGTGATTGGATTCTCGTAATTGAATTACGTCGCTTCCCATCAATCGGTATCTAAAGCGAATGGGGTCTCGAACGACGTCTTGAAGCGCTATTTTTGCAAGCAAGCGAGGGACTTCGGTGGGGTCAAAGTCAGTTCGTCGTGGGAGGTTCACTGCCTTACCGAGCGTTACCCAATAGGCGAAAAGAGCCTTGAGTCGCTGGTCACCACCCTCTGGCACGCCATTTATAAAATGTTCGCCGGCCCAAATTCCGTCTGGCAAATTTTTAGCGCCCTAACGAATGGTGAATCCCCTATCCTATTCTTTCTTATAGGGAAAATTTCTTCTAGGCAAACTAATCTAGTGATGTATTAGCTTCAACCTGAAGTGAGTTTTTGGCCGTTGCCGGTAAGATGGCGCAGGAGATTCTGTAGAAATTTGCATTCGGATGGAGGGTCCGATTTATTAGACTCAGGGCCAGAATTTTTGAATCTAGGAGTAAATGATGTCAGCCTATCTGATCGTCCGCGCCGAAGTTGAAGAAGCCAGCCGCGAAGGTTTCGACCACTGGTATGAGACCGAGCATCTACCCGACGCACTCCGCGATTTCAAAGCCGTCAGCGCCATGCGCGGTTGGAGCGATGTGGACCCTGGCGTGCACCTCGCATTCTACGAATTTCCCGATCTCGCGGCGGCGAATGCCATTCTTAATTCTGATTTAATTAAGGAATTCGTCAAAGAATTCGACCGTCATTGGGAAGGTAAAGTTGTTCGAACTCGTGAAACGTTCGAAGTAAAACAGTTTATAAAGTAAATATATAAATGCTAAAATACTGGATAATACTTAGTATTGCCATTCTTTTGGAGGTCTTTGGGACAGTATCTATGAAGTAGTCGGGTGGATTTACCAAGTTATGGCCGTCCATATTTATTTTTGTTGGGGCTGTCCCAGATAACCGAGATTAG
>JABJCS010000180.1 GCA_018665505.1 Alphaproteobacteria bacterium | reverse complement strand
GATGTCGGGTCTACCTCATCAAGCGGTACGATGCGTTCCGCATCCATCGTCGCCCGCTCCACGTAGCGCGATTGAGAGATCAGATCCATGTCCTCAAGTAACGCGCGGATACGTGGGAAATGCCGCCCGAGCTTTATGATGGCCGCCGCATCCGTGATTTCCAGGCGCGCGCGCAACGTGTCCGTGTCGAGCGGTCCCGGTAAGATCGTCAGCACATCGTTTTGCGCGGCTAAGGGCGCACCAAGAACCGCCGCGCAGGCCATTGGCGAGGAGACGCCGGGGACCACTTCGACATTGTGCTCCTCCGCCATGCGCGAGAAGAGATACATGAACGAGCCGTAGAAAAACGGATCGCCCTCGCATAGGACCGCGATATCACGGCCCTCCGCGAGATGCTCCTTCAACGAGACCGCAGCCACGCCATATACCTCGTCGTCTGGAAATTTAGGGGCAGAGAGCGGCATGCGAATGGCAATCTCGGTCTGCGTGCCGGGGAGATGCGGAGATACGATTTTTCGAGCCAAGCTATCTCCGACTTCCGGGGCCGGATAGGCGAGGACGGGCGCGGATTGCAGAATGCGGAGCGCCTTTAGTGTGATGAGGTCCGGGTCGCCAGGCCCGACGCCGAGGCCGTACAATGTGCCGCTCATGATTTCCTGCCGATATATTGGGTGACCGTCATTGCGGGACGCCATCCAGTCAGACGTCCGACTGGCTCCGCGCGTTCGATGGAGATGCGCCGAAGATCGCCGCCATGATTCTCTCGCCAGTTACTCAAAATGCGTTCACCTTCCGTAGTTACGACGTTGGCGACCAATCGGCCGCCTGGTTTCAAATCGTTCCAGCAGCGCTCGACTAATCCACCTGTCGTGATGCCGCCGCCGATGAAGACCGCGTCCGCCGGCTCGAGACCGGCGAGTGCGTCGGGCACTTTACCGGAGACGATCTGCATTCTGGGGGTCCCCAGTGCACTTGCATTGGCGGCGATAAGTGACAGACGGTCGGCATTATGTTCAATGGCGACCGCGGAATTCCGCGGATGTTGGCGCATCCATTCAATCGCAATCGACCCGCATCCCGCGCCCACGTCCCATAGCACGGCGCCCGGAGTTGGGGCCAAGGCGGATAGCGTGATGGCGCGGACCTCTTGCTTAGTGAGTTGGCCGTCATGTTCGAACGCATCATCGGGTAGGCCCGGCGTACGGGTGAGGTGACGGGCGTTTGGCCCGGCGATACAGTCAATGGCGACCGTGTTGAAATCGTCCGTTCGATCCGCGCTCCAAGTCTCAGCGGTGCCGTCAATGCTTCCCTCGGACGCACCGTCCATTCGCTCCAGGACCATGAGGCGGCTCGGTCCGTATCCGCGCTCGGTGAGCAATGCCGAGATGGCCCTTGGTGCCGCGCCGTCGTCGGTCAGAACAAGGAGTTTTGCGCCCGGATAAAGATAGGCGTGGAGCAACTCCAAGGGCCGCCCGTGTAAGGTCAGACAATCCGTTTCATGCCGCGTCCACCCGAGACGCGCCGTCGCCATGGTAAAGGCGGAGC
This sequence comes from Alphaproteobacteria bacterium, assembly GCA_018665505.1. The sequence goes on along the minus strand of JABJCS010000180.1, from coordinate 7,848 downwards.
GGCCCGGCACGATGGTCACCTCAGAGGGGGGAATACCGCGCAGCAATGTCGTGCCGACACCAAAATGCATCGGGTCGCCGGTCGCGAGAACGCAGACCCGTTGTCCCCGCAGCGCCTCGATCTCGGGGATCAAGGTGCGGATCGGGCTTGGCCAGGCCCGTCGTTCGCGATTGTCGTCGGGAACCATCGCCAGATGCCGTTCGCCGCCAACAAGAATCTCCGCCGTGTCGAGCAATGTCCGGGCCGCTGGCGTAAGTCCGCCCACTCCATCTTCGCCGATTCCCACAATGGAAAGCCATTTTTCCGACATCGCTTAACCCTCCAACGGGCCGGAAAGGGCGTTCACGGCGGCAGCGGCGAGAGCGCTTCCACCGCGCCGTCCGCGCAACGTGAGATACGGTACCCCGAGATTGTCGGCAATCAGTGCCTCTTTCGATTCCGCGGCGCCGACCAATCCGACCGGAAAACCGAGAATGGCCGCGGGGCGGGCGACATCTTCAGCGATCAATTCCAACACTCGAAACAGGGCGGTCGGTGCGGAGCCGATAGCGACCACGCCGCCATTCCATTCCGATGCGAGGTTCTCGATGGCGATAGCCGAGCGTGTCGTCCCACGTTCTTGTGCAATAGTTGCCGCATCCGGGTCGCCGATGGCGCAGTGTACAGGGTTGTTGTTCGACAGGCGATTTCGAATGATCCCGACTTCCGTCATTCGCACGTCGGTGACGATGGGTTTTCCGGCCAGCAAGGCTTGTTTCGCCGCCGCGACGAGATCAGGCGACCAGGAGAGATTGGGGATGATCTCGGGCATACCGCAGGAATGCACGAGACGGACCGCGACGTCTGCCATTTCGGGCGGTAAGCCGTCGAGCGTCGTTTCCTCACGTACAATGGCGAAGGAACGCCGGTAAATTTCCTTGGGGTCGCGAATATAGGCACTCATCGAATTATTCCGCGTCGTCCTTCGAGGGTTCCATGGTAACGGGGCCGAGCGGGTGATCTGCGTGGGGATAGGGATGGTGGCCATGATCGTGGCTATGGTCATGATCATGCCCGTCGCCGTGATGGTGACCATGACTATGGCTGTGATCATGATCGTGATCATGCGCGTGATCATGGGAATGGCTTTGGTCTTCGTTAGTGCCAATACCTTCGACATGATGGTGGTGGCTTTCTTGCGGTAAGCCGACTTCGTCCTCGAAACCCAATACCTGTTCGCGGTATTTGCACATCTGACAATTCATGTTGCCGGTGCCTTCTTGAATTTCGACCATTCGGTCGACGAAAGTCTCCAGCACCAACGGTTGCGCGTTTAGATAAGGGGCTTTGATGAATTCGATATCCGGGTGCCGGGCGGCGACCACATCGGTGTAGTCGTAAATGCGTTTCACTAAAATGCCGGTGAACAGGAAATAGGGGAATACGATGATCCGCTTAAAGCCGAGTTTTGTTGCATGTTCCAATCCCGGCTCCACCAGAGGAAAAGTGACGCCGGAATAGCAGACTTCGCCCCAGCCAAACCCAAAGGCCTCCCACAACAGGCGCATGACCTTGGATATGTTGGAATTGGCGTCCGGGTCGGAAGCACCGCGACCCACTACCATCAACAGCGTCTCGTGTTTAGAGACGCCATCCGGCGCGCTATCCAACGCTTCTTGTATACGTTGGCCCGCAGCCCGTACCATCTTCAGATCGATGCCAAGTTCGCGCCCGTAATGCACGTTCATGCCGGGGTTCTGCGCCATGTAGGTGTTCAGCACGGACGGGATGTCGTTTTTGACGTGACCTGCGGCGAACAGCATGCCGGGCAGCGCCAGTATCTCCGTATTGCCCTTCTCCCGCAGCGCATTCAGGGCCGTATGGATGACCGGCGTCGCAAATTCGAGGAAGCCATGATCGACATCGACGTCGGGCAGGCGTTTATCCAGCATCTCCGCCAAAACGGCGAATTCGCGGATGGCATTGGCATCTCGGCTACCATGCCCACAAAGTAGTACTCCTGTCTTACCCGTCATCGTGTCCTCGCAGTTCGCGGCGACCTTGGTCGCCGATTGTTGTCGTTGACGCGCCGCGATTCGGCGCGCAGGATTCTGGTGTGTTTATGTCGTTTCCCGAGCAGTATTCCGGCGGCCAAATCCATCATTGGATATTGGCTTTGGCCTTCATTCTCGATGCGTTGGTCGGTGATCCCCACTGGCTCTATCGTCATGTTCCGCACCCGGTTGCGATTCTCGGCGAGATGATTGGCCGGTTTGATTCCGCACTCAACAATCCGAAATCCGCCAATCTGTCGCGGCGTTTCGCCGGATTCTTGATGGTCTTGGCGCTCGTCGGCAGCTGTGCAGCGATTGGATGGCTGCTCGGTTTGGGATTGCGAATGGTATCGTTCGAATGGGCGTGGATTGGCGAGGCGATATTCGTCGCCGTCCTGATCGCTAATCGCGATCTCTATGCGCATGTTCGGCGTGTTGCCGCAGGCCTCGACGAAAGCCTCGACGCGGGCCGAAGAGCGGTTGGCCATATCGTCGGGCGCGACCCGCAAAGCCTCGACGATGCGGGAGTCGCGCGGGCCGCTATTGAATCGGCGGCGGAAAACTTTAGTGACGGTGTCGTGGCTCCGGTTTTCTTTTACGTCGTTTTCGGATTGCCGGGCATACTCGCCTACAAGGCCATCAACACGCTCGATAGCATGGTGGGTTATCGCAATGAACGCTACGAAGCCTTTGGCTGGGCCGCGGCGCGGCTCGACGATCTGGCGAACTTGGTTCCCGCACGTTTGGCGGGAATTATCTTTGTACTGTCGGCCTTGGTTTTGCCGACTGCGAGCGGGCGGGCGGCTCTGATCGCTATGCGCCGGGATGCCCCAAAGCACGGATCGCCGAATGCCGGTTGGCCGGAAGCCGCGATGGCCGGGGCACTGGGATTGGCCTTGGCGGGCCCGCGTGTCTATGGCGAGCGTCATGTGGAAGATTCCTGGATGGGCGACGGTCGGCGAGATGCGGGCGCGCAAGATATTCGCCGCGCACTGCGCCTATATGCCGTCTCAGGTATCATCATGCTCGGCTTTGGTGTTTTGGCGCTGAGCATCTAAGCAACTCCCGCCATAGTCGCGATACCGTCTAGGTCGAGATGGGCCTCGCAATGGGTGGCCAAGGCATCGAGTGTACTCTCGACTTGTTGTTCGTATCGGATGCCGCTCTCGGCCCGGGGTTTGAGTTGCGTGAGGAACCCGTGTCGGAAATCGTCATTGGCGAACAGGCCGTGGAGATAGCAACCGGCAACCAACCCATCGCCCGAGACCGCGCCCTCGTCCCGCCCCTCGATCCGCAACATGGGGAAATGAGTGCCAGGGCCGGTCGTTTTACCGATATGCATCTCGTAGCCGGTCACCGGCAGGCCAGTGCGTACATCCGTGCCGCTGGTGGTCCTGAGCGTTTTGTCACCCTCCAGGCAAGAGACTACATCCAGTAAACCAAGACCTACCGAATTCCCCGGAGCGCTCTCTATTCCGTCTGGATCTTCTACTTCTCGGCCCAGCATTTGATATCCGGCACATAGGCCCAGTACCAATCCACCGCGGCGGACATGCGCCTTGATATCGATATCCCAGCCGTTCTCACGCAAAAGAGCGAGATCGCCACGCGTTGATTTTGATCCGGTCAATAGGACGAGATCGGCATCACCTGGCAGTGGGTCCCCTGACCTGATCATCACCAATTCAATGTCAGGTTCGGCGGCAAGGGGATCGAGATCGTCGAAATTAGCAACGCGGGAGAAGACCGGCACGACGATTTTGATCTTTCCGGTATGCTCCCCGCCGTACCGACCGAGGGCCAAGGCGTCTTCGGCGGGTAGCTTCCTCGCGTCCTCGAACCACGGCAGGACACCGAAGCTGCGCAGTCCGGTATCCTGAGTAATGCGCGCCAAACCGTTATCGAAAAGCGATGGATCGCCGCGGAACTTGTTGACGATGTACCCTGCGAGTAAAGCGCGTTCATCGCTCTCCAAGAGATGCCAAGTGCCGAGCACGCTGGCAATGACACCGCCGCGTTCGATGTCGCCGACCAGCACGACTGGCGTTTCAGTCGGGACGGCGAAACCCATATTCGCGATATCCGCGTGACGCAGATTGACTTCAGCCGGACTGCCAGCACCTTCGGCAACGACCAGATCACAATCGGATTCTAGGCGCTCGAAACTTTCGATGGCGACCGGCAGCAACTCGTCTTTCAAGGTGTAATATTCGCGCGCCGTTGTGTTGCGCCGCACTTTTCCCCGCACGATCAATTGCGAGCCCACATCGGTTTGCGGTTTTAGAAGAATGGGATTCATGTCGACGTTGGGCTCTGATCGGCAGGCACGGGCCTGCAATGCCTGGGCGCGGCCTATTTCGCCACCATCTGAGGTGACGGCTGCGTTATTCGACATGTTCTGCGGTTTGAAGGGCCGCACTTTGAGGCCGCGATTGGTGAACGCCCGGCAGAGTCCGGCCGTCACCAGCGATTTGCCAGCGTCGGAGCTCGTACCCTGGATCATAATCGCGGCCATGAATTAGAACTCGATGCCCTTCTGTGCTTTGACTCCGGCTCGGAACGGATGCTTCACCATCGTCATTTCCGTCACTAGGTCTGCGACTTCGATCAACGGTTCCTTGGCATTGCGGCCGGTGACGATCACGTGCAGGTCCTCCGGCTTCGCTGCGAGGAAGGCGACGACATCGTCAAGCGGGATGTAGTCGTAACGCAGCACGATGTTGAGCTCGTCCAACAGGATCAGATCGTATTTCGGATCGGGGCCCCGGCTCGCGTCGATCATTTCCTTCGCGGCTTCCCATGCGGTCTCCGCGGCGGCGATGTCGCGGCCACGGTCTTGGGTCTCCCAGGTGAAGCCCTCACCCATGGTGCGGATGGTTACGAGATCCGGGAATTTATCCAGGACATCACGTTCGCCGGTCTCCCATTTGCCTTTCACGAACTGGATGATGCCGATCCGCATGCCATGGCCGAGTGCCCGCATGACCAATCCAAATGCAGCGGTTGATTTGCCCTTGCCTTTGCCCGTGTGGACGATCAGCAAACCTTTCTCGATGGTTTTCGTCGCCAGCATCCGGTCGCGCGCTTCCTTGCGCTTGCGTGATTTTTCGTTGGCGCGTTCGTTAATTTCGTCTTGCGATTTGTCGCTCATGATACGGCCCTCAAGTTGTCGTCCGCTAATTCTTCCAATAGCGCCCGCCCGGCGTTCGAGCGCGGCTTCCAGAGGCCTCTTTCCTGAGCCTCGATCAATCGCTCGGCAATCTCTTTCGCGGCGGCTGGGTTGTTGTCGATCAGGAATTGCCGCACCTCGTCGTCACCGAGATAGGCATCGTAGACCAAATCGAAATGATGATCCTGAACGACGCGCGCCGTCGCGGCAAAGGCGAAGAGGTAGTCGACGGTCGCCGCCATCTCAAAGGCACCTTTGTAACCGTGACGCATCACGCCTGAAATCCACTTCGGGTTGACGACGCGGGCGCGCACGACGCGGCCGATCTCGTCTTCCAACGTGCGGATCTTCGGCGATTCGGGACGCGAGTGATCGTTGTGGTAGATCGCCGGTTGTTGTCCCGATAAATGTCGGACCGCTGTCGTGGCGCCCCCTTCGAACTGATAGTAATCGTCCGAATCCAGCAGGTCGTGTTCCCGATTGTCTTGATTGTGGACGACTGCCTCGACGCGGCTCAGGCGTTCCTCGAATAAGCGATGTTCCGCTGTTCCTTCTGCTCCCCCGCCATAAGCATATCCACCCCAGGCAATATAGGCGCGGGCGAGATCGCCCTCGCTCTCCCAGCCGCGCTCGTCGATCAAGGCTTGCAGACCGGCACCATAGGAGCCCGGTTTCGATCCAAAAATGCGATGCCCGGCGCGCTTCGCCGCGATGCTCTCGTCTACGCCGTCAGCGATCAAGCGTTCTTGCTCGATCCGTGTTCGCGCCGCCAACGGGTTATCAGCTTCCGACTCGTCCAAGGCGGCGACGTCGCGGACGGCGGAATCAAATAGATCGATCTGCGCTGGAAAGGCGTCACGGAAGAAGCCGGAAATGCGCAAGGTCACATCGACCCGGGGCCGGTCCAAGGTGTCGAGCGGCAGAATTTCAAACCCGGTCACCCGCCGCGAGGCGTTGTCCCATTGCGGTCGCACGCCCATCAGCGCTAGTGCCTGAGCGATATCTTCGCCGCCGGTTCGCATGTTAGAGGTGCCCCAAGCGGACAGCACGATGGTGCGGGGCCAGGCACCTTGGGTTTGGCGATGATGAGCGATCAGCAGGTCGGCCGATTTCCAGCCAAGTAGCCACGCCGCGGGAGTCGGGACCGTGCGATTGTCGACGGAATAAAAATTTCGGCCCGTCGGCAGCACATCAAGGCGTCCCCGCGTCGGCGCGCCGGAGGGGCCGGGGATCACGAACTTACCGTCAAGTCCGGTCAATGTCGCCTCGATCTCAGCCTTTCCGCTTTGATCCACGGAGGGTGCCACCTGTTCCTGGATTTCGGTCAGCACGTCAATGGTGTGTCGCCAATGGACCTCGGGCACTGCATCGCTGCGCACCAGCCGAAGGGCAAGTGCCTCCAAGCGTTCGACTGTGTCTCCGGCCGACCGCCAAGTATCTTCGCCGAAATTCAATGCGTCTGGGCGCAAACCTGTCCAGTCGGCTGCCATTTCGCAATCGAGCGGGTCAAAGTCCCCGAGTTGTAAATCGGCGGCGAGCGCCCGGATCAGGGATGCGTCGCCTGCTGTGCCCGCGTTTCGAGGAATTCTGGTGAGAGCGACCAACAGGTCGTCGCGTAACGTGCCGTCGGGCGAGTCGCCGAATACATGCAGACCGTTCCGGATCTGCATTTCTTTCAATTCGCAGAGATAATTGTCGAGCTTGGCGAGGGCGGATTCCGGTTCTTCCTCAGCCACCATGCCAGTGTCCTTGTCGAGGCCTGTGGCCTGCGCGAGGTCGAGAATCTGGGTGCGTAAAAGTTCGATCCGGCGTGGATCGATACCTGCGGCTTCGTAATATTCGTCAACCAGCGCCTCCAAATCCTTCAGTGGGCCGTAGGATTCAGCACGGGTGAGGGGCGGGGTCAGATGATCGATGATGACGGCGGAGGTTCGCCGCTTCGCCTGCGCGCCTTCACCCGGATCGTTGACAATAAAGGGATAGAGATGAGGCATCGCACCGAAGACCGCTTCCGGAAAGCAGTCTTCAGACAACGCGACGGCTTTGCCTGGCAGCCACTCGAGATTGCCGTGCTTGCCGAGATGGATCACCGCATGGGCGTCATAGGATTTCCGTAGCCAGGCATAGAAGGCGATATAGCCATGTGGCGGAACCAAGTCGGGATCATGATAACTTTCCGCCGGGTCGATGTTGTAACCGCGTGCCGGTTGGATCGCGACCACGATATTGCCGAGTTCGAGAACTGGGAGCAGGAAATCGGCGCCGATGACGAAGGGGTCGGTCGCGGGGGCGCCCCAACGCTTGCTTACCTTGTGGCGCACGCTTTCCGGTAGTGTGTCGAAATGCGTTTGGTATTCCAATTGCGATAGACGGACACCCCCTTTGCGCTGGTGTCGCCGGTCTAGCGCGTTGGTCGGTCCGGCGGAGAGTTTCTGCATCAAGGCATTTCCGTCGCTCGGAATACCGTCGACGGTGTAATCATGGTGGGCCAGCGAATTCAAAACGTTGATGGCGCTGGCTGGCGTGTCGAGCCCGACGCCGTTACCGAGCCGACCGTCCTTGTTTGGATAATTGGCGAGAATGATGGCAATTCGCCGGTCTTGTGCCGGCGTCTGGGAGAGCCGGACCCAACGCGCTGCAAGGTCG
>JABJCS010000179.1 GCA_018665505.1 Alphaproteobacteria bacterium | reverse complement strand
CTGCCCGGGCGGGTGATGCCGGTAAGGGCTTCGCGGTTGTGGCGAGCGAAGTGAAGAGCCTCGCCAATCAAGCGACGCAAGCGACGGAAAGCATTAGCCAGCAGGTCAACGCCGTCCAATCAGCGACGATGGAAGCCGTGGGCTCGATGGATGAAATCGTGAGTGTCATCAATCGAATCAACGAAATCGGCTCGGGTATTGCTGCCGCCGTCGAAGAGCAAAGCGCCACGACCGGCGAGATCGCCGAAAATGTCCAACAGGCTGCCGAAGGCGCGCGGGAAGTTTCCACGAGTATTCTCAAAGTCAACGAAGCCGCGAACGAATCCGGCTCCGCCGCTAGCGATGTGCTGGGCGCAGCGACAGAGGTATCACGTCAATCGGAAGCGTTGAACGGTCACGTCAACGATTTCATGAATGAAATTCGAACATCCTGACGGTTACCGTCGAGCAGAAAAATTCAGTTAAATTGGAGAGACTCTTACGATGAGAAATTTGCTGTGCAAAAATCCGTATGTGATCGCTGCCGGAGTCGGTCTAGCGGCTCTTTTGGCCAATGCGGGTGGCGCTTGGGCGGGAAGCGATGATGCTTTCCCGAAAATTTCAGGCGAAATCGCGTTCGAAATCGAAAACGATTACGCCTTTTCCTCCGATGACGCGACAGAGGAATTCAACAACCTATTCCTCAAGATTGAACCCGTTGTTAAACTCGCGTTCAGCAAGGAACTGTCCATCAATACCGGGCTGGTGTTGGAGCAGGTGCAAGAACCGGCGATTAAGGGTGACAACCGTGTTTTCGACGACCAGGGACTTTTCGTCGAAGTGTTGACCTTGGATTATGAGACCGGTGCGGTGCATTTGTCGGGCGGGAAGATGGGTGTCAACTTTGGTACGGCCTGGGATGTGACACCCGGCGTATACGGCACCGACCTCGCGGGAGAATACGAGATGGCCGAGAATATCGGCCTGCTTGCCTCCTATAGTCATGATATGGGCGCGGCCGGAAGCCATAAACTAACGGCGCAGACGTTCTTTCTCGACACATCAGGGCTCGCGGAAAGCGCCTTTACGCGGCGACAAAAGACCCGCCAAGCCGCTGGCGGTCCCGGGAACGCCGGTGACTTTTCCTCATTCGCCCTTTCGCTCGACGGCGAAGGCTTCGAGCAACTCCCCGGATTTGGTTACCACGTTGCTTATGTGCAGCACACGAACGACACGGTGAATTCAACCGACGAAACCCGTTTTGCGGTTGGTGGCCGCTACGAATTCAAACTGTCGGGCGACGTCGGTGTGCAGCCCTTGGTCGAGTATGCGAGGTTCGATGATGCGGACGGCACGGCCAATCAAGATCGCAGCTATGTGACCACGGCACTTGGCTTTACCTATGGCAATTGGAACGCTGCCATCGCGGGCACCTTCAAGGAGACCGAAGCGGCCGATGGTACGGATACTAATGAAGAGCAGTTCCAGGTTTCAGCTGGATATCTATTCCCCATCGGCGTCGGTGTCGATCTTGGATATAAGCGGGCCCGCAACGCCGGGGTCGATACGGATACCGTCGGCGCATTGGTAACGTACGGTTATTCGTTTTAGCTCCTAGATCACCAGTGATTTGCTGCCGTCGATGACGAGGGCGGAGCCGTTCACATATGTGGCGCGCTCGCTGACCAGGAAGCAGACAGCGTCGGCAATATCGGCGACCGTGCCCATCCGGTTTGAGGGGATCGTGCTGACGAGGCCGCTTAAAACTTCCGCCTCGGAGATACCTTGGGTCTCGGCGTTCGCCTTGAGCAATTGGTCCGCTCTCGCGGTTTGAATGCGGCCGGGGCCCAGGCTGTTCACTCGGATGTTCATCGGGCCGAGTTCCATCGACAATTCCTTGCTGAACATCCGAACCGCGGCGTTACAGGCGCTGCCGGGGGTGTGCAAAGGTACCGCCTGCTGAGTGGCGCCGGTAATGTTCAGGATATTCCCACCGCTGCGTTTCTGCATATGCGGAATGGCTGCCCGGGCACAGCGGATGTATCCGAGGAGTTTGCCGTTGATCGCGTCGACGAAGGCATCGTCGGGCAGGTCTATGAATGCGCCGAAGGCGGAGGCCCCCGCATTGTTGATCAGAATATCGACCCCACCGAGCCGCTCGGCTGCGGCTTCCACGAAACTTTCGCACCCTTCAAGGGATCGCATGTCCGCTGGAATGGCAAAGACGTTGCTGCCGGTCTCGGATGAAATGCTCGCAGCCACGACTTCCAGCTTGGATTCCGTACGGGCGCAAATCGCGACGTGAGCGCCTTCCCGGGCGAGAGCTTCCGCGACGCCTTCGCCGATGCCTTCGCTGGCGCCCGTGACCAACGCTGATTTACCTTTGAGTCCAAGGTCCATGGCTTCCTCCGTTTAGGTCAATTGGGCTCGTACACCCGTCAAATCAGGCAATTCCGCATCCGGCGTATAGTCCGGATCGCCGTCACGACCGTAGCGGTTGATCCACAAACGCCGACCGAAGCCGAGGTCCTTGGAGGTGCGCATGTCGTGATAGAAACTTTGTGCGATATGGGTGACATTCTCCGGTGTTTCGTCGATGCGGTCTAATAGTTCACGGAACATGCCCGGATCGGGTTTGTAACATTTCGCTTCGGCGGCCAAGACAACCGCATCGAATTCGATACCAATACTCGCGATGTTGTGGCGAATGATCTCGGGTTCGGAATTCGACAAGATCGCGAGACGGAAATCCCGTTTCAAATCGGCGAGGGCGGGGCCCGTATCCGGGAAGGGCTCCGACAATTTGACAGCCTTGATGATCGTTTCTTCGTCGCTTGCTGTGATAGGCAAACCCGCCGCCTCCAGACCCGCATGCAAGCTCTTCCGAAGCACGGCGTTGAAAATAATGAACGGGTCCAGTTGCAGCTTTCTCTCGCAGGCCTCGAACGCTGATTGCGCGCGGTCTACGGCTGCGTCGTCGCCGCCCTTTTCGCGTACCAGCGTTGCTAGAGCCGCTGCCTTGCCTTCGGAGTAACGGACCAAGGTGTCGTAGCAATCGAAGGTCAGCCAAGGTTTACTCATGT
>JABJCS010000178.1 GCA_018665505.1 Alphaproteobacteria bacterium | reverse complement strand
GTTCGCGACTGAAGGATTGCGCAAGGATGCCGTTCACCGAACCCGTCTGAGAATCGGTGAAGGTCTGGTCGGCGATATTGCCGCATATGCGCGCCCGCTGGCGTTGGAAGACGCGCAATCCCACCCGCAATTCGCCTATCGCCCGGAGACCGGCGAGGAAATATTCCAATCGCTGCTCGGCGTGCCGATATTGCGGGGCCGTCGGGTTTTGGGCGTGCTTGTGGTGCAGAACCAGAGTGAGCGCGGTTATGTAGAAGGCGAATCCGAAACCTTGGAGACCATCGCCATGGTCTTGGCCGAATTGGCGGCGGGCGGCGAGCTCATTCAACAAGCTGAGCTGACTGCGGCGGAAAGGCCATTGGGCGTACCATCCCGCTTGAATGGGACCCGATTGAACGGTGGCTTAGGGTTCGGACCGGCGTTGTTGCATCGCCGGGGCACGAGGATCAACCAACCGGTGTCCGAGGACCCGGAGCGGGAATTGGAACGCTTCGACGGCGCGGTCGACGATATGCGCCGGTCCCTCGACGCCATGGTCGAGAGCTACGATCGGGACGGCGGCGGCGAACATCTGGAAATTCTGCGGACCTATCGGATGTTCGCCGAGGACAGGGGCTGGTTTGGCCGGGTTCGGGAAGCTGTTCGCGGCGGGCTTACGGCGGAGGCCGCGGTCTCAAAGGTGCTGAACGATACGCGTGCACGGATGCGGCAAATTAACGATCCCTACATCCGCGAGCGGTTGTTGGATATGGACGATCTCGGCTACCGGTTGCTGCAGCACTTGACCGGTGAGGAGCGGAGCGCCGACACGACCGCCACGGATGAAGGGTTCGTGTTGATTGCTCGTTCCATGGGGCCGGCGGAGCTGCTCGATTACGATCACCGTCATCTACGCGGCTTGGTGGTCGAGGAAGGTTCCTACAATTCCCATGTCGCCATTGTGGCGCGGGCCCTCGATATTCCGGTTGTCGGCGGCATTCACTACGTGCTGAGCCAGGTCGAGGAGGGCGCTCCCGTGCTGGTGGATGGAAATGCCGGAGTCGTCGTCATCCGTCCGGGTGCTGAATTTCAAGCCCGTATCCGCGAGAGTATCGATACCCAGGAACGGCGTCGGGTCGAACAGGAAGCGATCCGCGGATTGCCCGCGCAAACCCGCGACGGTGTCGATGTATCGCTGTTGATCAATGCCGGTCTGTTGATCGATTTGGATCACCTGGAGGATACGGGTGCGGATGGTGTCGGTCTGTTACGCACGGAGATCGCCTTCATGCTGCATCCGGATTTTCCGAGCCTGTCTGAACAACGGGAGACGTATGCCGGTATTTTCGATGCCGCCGGGGATCAGCCGGTTGTGTTCCGGACATTCGATATTGGGGGCGATAAATTGCTGCCGTATTTCAGCAGCGGCGAGGATGAGAACCCGGCGATGGGCTGGCGGGCGATGCGCATCGCCTTGGACCGCCCCGGCATGTTGTGCCGGCAATTGCGCGCCTTGATCGAGGCTGCATCAGGTCGCGAATTACGGATTATGTTTCCCATGGTGAGCGAAGTCGCCGAGTTCGATAAGGCGCGTGCGCTTGTGGATCGGGAATGGGCGCTGGCGCGCGCGCGTGGCATCACTCTTCCGAAGGCCTTGCATGTTGGCGCCATGCTTGAGGTGCCGTCGCTCTATTTCCAATTGCCGTCGCTTTTGGAGCGCGTTGATTTTCTCTCTGTCGGATCGAACGATTTATTGCAGTTCCTGTTTGCCAGCGACCGGGGCAATCCGCAGGTCGGTGAACGTTACGACACTTTGTCCCCGGCGTTGCTGCGGTTGCTGCGCGATGTCGTGCGGATGTGCGATAATGCCAACATCCCGGTGAGCCTATGCGGTGAGATGGCGGGCCAACCGCTGGAGGCGATGGCATTGATCGGGATCGGGTTTCGTCACCTTTCGATGAACGCGAATGCAGTCGGTGGCGTTCGTCTGATGGCCCGCAGCCTTGATACAGGTGCGTTCGGCAACTACCTCGCAACGATCATCGACGGTGCTGATCACAGCCTCAGAAGCAAATTGTCGGCGTTCGCGAGGGATCGGGGAATCGCGATCTAAAAAGTTAATTAAGTTGAACTACATAGACCCTTACTGTTATTGAAAAACCTGAAGTTACGCGGCTTTTCCGGTTGGTCAGAAATTTGGCTAATCAGGAGGCGCTGAATATATTGAATTGGTTTCAATTTCGACCGGAACGACAGGATCGATAGGACGTGTGGGGTAACAATCCAAAATCGAGTTCTTCGCAGCAAACCAGCGACGGCCTAGGGTCGAAATCGGTGCCGATGACGGTTGGCCGATATCTGAAATCCCAGCGTGAGGAGCAAGGCCAAGGAGTGGCTGAAGTCGCGGATATGCTGCGCATTCACCGCGCCTACCTGCAGGCGATCGAGGACAATGAAATCGATAAGCTGCCGGGTCCGACCTACGCGGTAGGGTTTGTGCGCGCTTATGCTGAGCATTTGGGATTGGACGGGGCCAAGGTCGTCGAGCGATTTAAGGACGAGGGGAAAGTCCAAGAAAAACGCGCGCAACTGGTTTTCCCATCGCCGCTTCCGGAAGGGCAAATTCCCAGCGGGCCAATTTTATTGGCGGCCGCGGCGTTTTTGGCGGTGGCGTATGGTGGGTGGGTTTTTGTCTCGTCGCCGAACGACAGTATTGTCGATATGATACCGTCACTGCCGGACCGGATCGCATCTCTTGTGGGGGATGACGAGACGGCGGAACCGGAAGCAAAGAAACAAGAATCAGAGTCGGGAACTGAAGAGAAAGCCGTTGCCTCGGCGACTGCACCGACCGAGAAACCGGAACCGGCGCCCGTACCGGAAGCTCAATCGGCGGAAACCAACGAAGCGCCTGTATCAAAAGTTACCGCCACCGAGGAAACAGCATCGGCAACACCGAAGGAATCCGCACTGGCGCAGCCTGATATAGCGGTGGAGGTCGCGAAACCGACTGAATCTATCGCCAAGGCGGTCGCATCGACGGGAGAGACAGTTTTGGATCAAACGGCCGTCAAACCAACGGCGGTGACGTCGGGAATTGTGGGAAAATCCGTCGAAACGGCAGAGAACGCTCCGAAACAGGAAAGCGCGGCAACGACTGAAACCACGGTTGCCGACACCGAAAAAGAAGTTGAAACGGTCAAAGTGGATGACTTGAATGCCGCGGTGGCGAAGTCTGCCGAAGAGGTGCAAACGGCCGCCGTCACATCGACGCAAACAGCGAGCGTGGCGAGTGGAGAAAGCGAAGGTTCCGGTCCTCCCTCGGCACCGCTTCCGAGTTCGGACGATGAGCCCCGTGTCTTCGGAGAGGCGGGCGAGGGGTCACGCATCAAGATCACAGCCCTGGTCGATAGCTGGGTTGAGGTGCGTGCCGATGACGGTGAATTGTTGCTCACCCGCGTCTTGCGGAAGGGCGACAGTTATCATGTTCCCGGCCAGACGGGGTTGACCTTGGTGACCGGCAATGCCGGTGGGCTGGAGTTTTCCGTCGATGGTAAAGTTGTGCCGGAAATCGGCCCGCTCGGTACTGTTCGACGCAACGTGAAGCTGGACCCCAAAGCGCTGACGGACGGCACCGCCAACGACTCTTAGCGGAAAACGACCCATGCTGGTTATCCTGCGGCTTGATCAATTTGCTCGCCCGGCGCATTTTGCGCCGCTCCAAATCGCGAGCGCGAATAGTAGAAACCAATAAGTGAAGAGTTGATATGGCTGCCTTAAAACCGGTACGTGGAACGCACGATCTATTACCCAAGGAGATGCGCGCCCACCGCCGGATCATGGACGAGGCGCGCGAGATCGCGGAGCGCTACGGCTTCGAGGAAATGGCGACGCCGATCTTCGAATCGTCCGATGTTTTCCGCCGCACTTTGGGGGATACGTCCGATATCGTGACGAAGGAGATGTATACCTTCACCACGAAGGGCGGCGAGGAGATTACCTTACGCCCGGAAAATACCGCCGGTGTTGCACGGTGTTTTATCTCCGAAGGGTTGGCGCAGTCGGTGCCACTGAAATTCTTCTATGCTGGCCCGATGTTCCGTCACGAACGCCCGCAAAAAGGCCGCCAACGTCAATTTCACCAAATCGGTATCGAGACCATAGGCGTCGCGGCACCGATGGCGGATATCGAGGTCATCGCTGCCGGCGCGCGGATTCTCGCGGATCTAGGATTGAAAGACAGTACGTCCCTGCAACTAAACACGCTGGGTGATCCGGAAAGCCGCGATGCTTATAGAGCAGCACTCGTCGAGTATTTCGGCAAACATACGGAGGCGCTGTCGACGGAAAGTCAGGAACGGTTAACGCGAAATCCGCTCCGCATTCTAGATTCTAAGAATGAGGGCGATCAGGTCATTGTCGCCGATGCTCCCGCTTTCGGCGATTATCTGAACGGTAGCAGTCGCGAATTTTTCGACAAAGTGAAAGACGGCCTAAGCGCGCTCGGGATACCGTTTCAGCTGAACGACCGTTTGGTGCGCGGGCTCGATTACTACACACACACGGCCTTCGAATTTACGACGACGCAGCTTGGTGCCCAGGATGCGGTCATGGCCGGAGGCCGGTATGACGGATTGATCCAGACTATGGGCGGGCCGAGTACGGCTGGAGTCGGATGGGCGGCGGGGATGGAACGCCTCGCCATGCTGTGCGGAGAGGCACCGCCGGCGCGGCGACCTGTCGCGCTGGTGCCGCTTGGCGGTGATGCGGAGGCGAGAAGCTTGCCCTTGGCGGAGGCGCTGCGGGCATCCGGGTTGCGCGTCGATGTCGGTTACAGTGGAAATCTTGGGCGGCGCATGAAGCGCGCGAATCGTTTGAATGCGTCGGTCGCGGTGTTGATCGGCGATGATGAATTGGCCAAGGAAGTCGCGACCGTCCGGGATATGGACGGTGGAGATCAGGCGGAAGTGCCGTTGGCGCAATTGTCCGAGTGGTTGTCGAAGTACCGTTAAGCCAAGGCTGGGAGGTGCTATGTCGCCGGAAAATCCGGCCAGAGTTTTCGCCGTCGGCGTCAATCACAAATCGGGTTCGGCCTTTCTCCGCGATCGGCTGTTCGTCGACGAAGAAATGCTGCCGGAGTTCTATGGTCGTCTCGCACGGGAATCGATCGGGCAGGCGATTGTTCTATCGACCTGCGACCGGGTCGAAATTCAAGGCGCCCATCCCGACCCGGAACGTGCCGTATCCGTCATCCATGAATTCTTTAGAGGGATCGGCGGCAGCGATGCTGAAACGTTAGACCATGCGCTCTACGCGCATTTCGACGATGCGGCGGTGCGACACATCATGGCGGTCGCGTCATCGCTCGACAGTCAGGTGATCGGTGAGCCGCAAGTGTTGGGTCAGGTCAAGGAAGCGCACCGCCATGCCGGGGCCGCGGGAATGGTCGGGCACGAAATGGACGATGTCCTGCAATTGGCCTATGGCGCCGCGAAAAGGGTGCGGAGCGAGACCAGCATCGGCGAGCGCGCGGTCTCGATCGCTTCCGCCGCCGTGCAAATCGCACAGGACATTCACGGTGACCTGCGCGAGCGGAATACTTTGATCGTTGGCCTCGGCGAGATTGGCGATTTGATTGTGCGCCAGCTAAAGGCGGCGGGAGCCCATCGCATTTCCTTGACCGGGCCGGGACGACGCACCGAGCGGGAAGCGTTGGCGCTGGGATTTCATTTCCTGCCGTTCGACGATCTGGCGGGTGGATTGGCGCGTGCCGATATTACCGTCAGCGCCGCGGGTCTCGGTCGGTTCTTGGTCGAAAAAGGAATGGTCGACCAAGCCCTGCGCGAACGCCGCCGTCGGCCCATGTTATTCTTGGACGGTGGATTGCCGGCGGATGTCGAGCCGGACGTGCACGACTTGGACGGCGCCTTCGTCTATACACTGGACGATCTCGAACAGGTCGCTCAACGCGGGCGTCAGGAACGCGAGGCGGTGGCCAAGGAAGCGTGGGAGATCGTTGACCGCGAAGTCGAACGCTGGCGCGCCGGCCGTAATATCAAGGCGGTGGTGCCGACATTGGTTGCCTTGCGGTCGAAGTTCGATTTGGCGCGTGAGGAAATACTGGCGTCACGGCCAGAGATCGACGCACATGAGGCGACGCGGTTATTGGTCAATCGGTTGCTCCATGCGCCGACACGGGCGTTGCGGGATTTGGCGGAACAAGGTGCAGAGAATGATACCGGAGAAATGCTCGTGAGAAGGCTGTTCGCACTCGACAAGGACGATGACACGGAGGGCGAACAATGAGCATTATGGATCGTCTCGAGGGCGTGATCTCCCGACATGCGGAACTCTCCGCGCTGATGGCGACGGGAGATTTGGACGCCACCCAATACGCGGACTATGCGAAGGAATATGCCGAGTTGTCGCCGGTGGTGGAGCGCGCCCAGGAGATGAAAGCGGCCCGTGAGGATTTGGCCGGGCTGGAAGAATTAATTGCCGATGCAGATACCGATGCGGAGATGAAGGAATTGGTCGAGGCAGAGCGCAACGAAATTCGTGACCGGCTGCCGGAGATCGAGGAAGCGCTCCGTCTATTGCTGTTGCCGAAGGACGCGGCAGACGAGAAAAGCGCTATTCTGGAGATCCGTGCCGGGACTGGCGGTGATGAAGCTGCCCTATTTGCGGGCGATTTGATGCGGATGTATCAGCGCTATGCCGAACTTCATGGATGGCGCACTGAATTCTTGGATATGAGCGAAACCGAATTGGGCGGTGTTAAGGACGCGGCGCTGTCGATTGCCGGGCGCGGGGTTTTCGCGCGTCTGAAGTTCGAATCCGGCGTTCATCGGGTCCAACGGGTGCCGACGACGGAAAGTGGCGGGCGTATTCACACCTCGGCGGCAACGGTCGCGGTGCTGCCGGAAGCCGAGGAAGTCGATATTCAGATCGACACCGGCGATCTTCGTGTCGACACCTACCGCGCATCAGGGGCGGGCGGTCAACATGTCAACAAGACCGACAGCGCCATCCGGATCACGCATATGCCGACTGGTATCGTCGTGCAGTGCCAGGACGAAAAATCCCAGCACAAGAACCGCGCCAAGGCTATGAAGGTTTTGCGGGCCCGGCT
>JABJCS010000177.1 GCA_018665505.1 Alphaproteobacteria bacterium | reverse complement strand
TCGCCGACGAGACCGAAGCACTCGCCGCGCTTGATCTGGAAACTGACATCATTGACCGCGGCCACGGTGACTGCCTCACCACCGCCGAAAAAACCGCTCTTCCGGGTAGTGTAGCGCTTGACCACATTGCGGACGTCCAAGAGCGGTCCCGCTGCATCGGCGCCATCCGGCCACGGTTCCTTCGCCGCCATCGCCGGTCCGGTCTGATGTTGGATCTCGCGCAAGGGAACCAGGCGCTCGCCCGGCTTCATGTCGAAATGCGGCACCGCATTCATCAAACCTTGGAGGTAGGGATGTTGCGGGTTTTCATAAATGTCCCGAACCGTTCCGCGTTCCATGATCTCACCGTGATACATCACGACCACTTCCTCGGCGACATTTGCGACGACACCAAGGTCGTGCGTGATCATCAGCACCGCCATACCGAGCTCGTGCTGCAAATTCTGGATCAGCTTCAAAATTTGCGCCTGAATGGAAACATCGAGCGCCGTCGTCGGCTCATCCGCAATCAACAGCGCCGGCCGGCAGACCAGCGCCATTGCGATCATCGCCCGCTGGCGCAATCCGCCCGACAACTCAAACGGATACATCCTCAAGGCACCGGATGGATTCGGAAAACCCACGAGCCCGAGAATTTCCGCCACCAGCCGCAAACCTTCCGATTTGCTAACGTCGCGGTGAAGGTGGAGTGCTTCGCAAATTTGATCGCCGATTGTGTGCAATTGCGACAACGAGGTCATCGGCTCTTGGAAAATGATCGAAATTCGCCCACCGCGGATCGCGCGCATATCGGCGCTATCCTGCGGTAGTTTCGCGATATCAGTGATTTCACCGTTTTTTTGCGGATCGGCGAACAGCAGCTCGCCGCCGGTTATCTCGCCCACATCGGGCAAAATTCCCATCACACATTGCGAAATAACGGATTTCCCGGAACCGGACTCACCGACTAAAGCGACGGTCGATCCTTGGCGAATAGTGAAAGAAACGCCTTTGACCGCGTCAACGGTTCCTCCATGGACGCGGAATTTTACCCGCAAGTCCTTAACAGTTAGCAAGTCGGTCAACGGCTCGCTCTCAGCCCCCACTCAGTCCAATCCCAGACCTTCCTAGATACCCCGATCCGCAGAAATCCGAACGGCTGATTTTCTAAAGGAACCCGCTCGCCGGACGCAAATCGGAATGCATAGAGTCTTACCATGCTCACCTCGGATGAACCATCTTTGTTATCTCATTATTTGACGTGGAAGATTACCAAATCGTTACGATTATTTATGAACATTCGAATCAATCGGTGATTGATGATAGCGTCGCCTTGCGACCAATCGGTTCCGCATCCACAGGACGTGCTGGGTCCGCGGGACAAATAACCAAATGGACGCGGTCTCTATTGCCGGAATTCAATGCGGTATGAGTCCGATGGGCGTCCATTTCATATAAAGTTCCGTCAGCCGGAATTTTGTGAAAAGAACCGTCCTCGCCCGATACGCCGACAATGTAGCACCCCGGATTGGTGATCAGCGCTAAGTGATATCGGCGCGTTGGATCTGCATGTATCGACAAACAAGATTTGGGCCGCATTCGCATAAGCCGGGTACGGCCATAGGCGAAAGGCAAATTCCTTAAAAACCGTTCAAAGGTCGTACCGATAAACGGCTCGGTAATTTCGGAGTAGTCGGCTTCAGCAACGCCGTCCGGTATCCAGCCAACCCCATCAAATAGCGGTTCTGCCGCGCCGCGCCGGGCGGTAACACTGATCTGGTTATGCTTTGCGAAGAGCGGCATTACCGTCTCAAGCGTCTCTAACATCCCGTTCAGATCGCCAGTCGTTCCCGTTGCGCGAATCATCGCAATCTCCAAATTTCCGGGGCGTACGCAACTATATCGCTACACCCGCACAGCAAAAGTGCAAGGTTCGGCGCGGCAAGTCCAGCGCTTGCGAGAAAGGTAGCCGCTACCTTATGATCGCCGCCGTTTCAGACCACGCACCGAGTTTCCTCAAAGATGGCTTCGATGATATCGCCCGACTACCGTGCGCGCATTGATCAATTCGATTGGTATCAACGGATTCCGCTCGGCGAGGGATACGAGACTCCTGGTGAAGATAGGTTTACCGCGCCCAAACTCCCGATGCTCGAAATGCCTACCGATCTGACCGGTAAGTCGGTGCTGGACATTGGATGCAGCGAGGGATTTTTCGCCCGTAAGGCGGAGGAAAGGGGAGCCACCCGGATCGTCGGTATAGATACCGCGCCCGGCCTCTTGGAGAAGAACGAACTCTTGGCGGAGATCACGGGCTCACGGCTCGAATTCCGCGAACAGACCGTCTTCGACTTGAAGCCGGAGACATCCGGCACCTTCGACCTGGTCTTCTTTCTGTCCGTCTTCCAACATTTGGATTATCCGTTCCAGGCCCTCGATCTGATTTCCGCGGTCACTAGCGTCACCGCGATCATGGAAGTACCGGTCGCGGTATCTCTCGCGGATGACCCAACCTTCCAGCTGGCTCCATTTGCCATTATGCGGCGAAGCGCCAAGGGCCGCCGCATTTTCCTGCCAAATGAGCCGATGTTGTTCGAGATGTTATCGGATGCCGGATTTCCAACAGTGGACCGGCTAATCCGCCATCGCCCCCGCGAGGTGCCCGGATATGACGGACGGTATGGTCAGGAACGGTTGATCCTACAGGCCCACAAAGGCGACGCCCGTCTCTAAGGGTGCGCTCTGATCCGTTCGAGGACTTGCGCTTCACGGGCGCTGTTGAGGGGTGCCCTGTCCAGACTGCGCATCAGCTGCAGAAGGGAGATAATTTTTACCGCTTCCGTATTGATGCGCCGACCACTTTCCTCCGAATAGACTTCGATTGTGTGCTCCAAGATATCCGCGCCGCAGCGATACACTTCCGGGAAATCCCAGAGCGGATCACCAATCCAGGCTAAGGTAAAATCAAGCACGCCGATTAAGTCACCTGTCTCCGGATCGCAGATCAAGTTTTGGCCATGCAGATCCTGGTGCAGCAATACCTTCACATCGTTACCGTTGCGGATATCTTCCCAGGTCTCGAGTGTCTCTTGCAGGAGACCGCCGACCCGACCTTCCGGGTCTCTGGACCCGATGCGATCAAGATTCTCACGCAACTGTCGAAGCAGTTCCTCGCCGTAATGGTGCGGCAGGAAATCAAATTTCTCCGTCGGCTCGCCATGCAGCCGCGCCATGAACGCCCCAAGAGTTGCCCCGAACCTCGCCCGGCGTTCCGAGTTGAGCGTGCTCACCACGTCGCGCGAGGCCACCATGCCCTCAATCGCCTTATAGGCCATGAAGACCGGTGTCTCGTTGAACAAATCGATGCGTGGGATCGACACGCCAAGATGACCGTTTAGCAAACTCAGAAGTTTGTGCTCGCGCTGAAACCCATCGCGTACCCAGTCATTGTGGGGAAAGCGGACGATTGAGCTGTCGCTTGTCACGTACACATAGTTCGAGGTCGATGCCGACACGGGTGTCAGATCGATTTTTGCGAACTCCGGCGATGCAGCTCGGAGGAGTCGCTGAGCGTCCGCGACCGTACTTCCTGCTTGATTTTCCATCGCACCTTAGAGGATTCGAACCATTCAGAGCGGGATGGTTACGCAATCACCTCGGTATTTGCAATCATAAGCCGCGAATTAAACCGATTTTTACTAGGGCTTGAGCGAACACAATGGTATCGCTATGGACGATGAGCGCTACCGACCAAACTCCAAATGACGCGGAATATGCGCGTCTAAAGGCACAATCAGAGACGAGCCCGGACGATCCGGAAATCTCGTACCGTTTCGGCACGGCAGCCGCCGCGTGCGGGCGCCAAGAGGATGCCGTCCGCGCCTTTGCGAAAGCAGCGCAGCTCAAATCCAATTGGGCCGCTCCTTGTTTCGGTCTGGCAGCGGCCCTCCATGCATTGGGGCAGGAAGACGCAGCGATCACCGCCTATCGCTCGGCCCTCGCGCTTGAGCCGAACCACGGCGAGGCCCATTTCGAATTAGCCCGGTTGCTGGAAAAGAAAGGCCACGCTAGCGATGCTGCCGCGCACTACAACGCCGCTTCCTTGCACCGTCCAAATTGGCCGGAGCCGCACCTCTATCGGGGAGCACTACATGAAGCACGGGGCGAATTTGAGGACGCGCGACAGGCCTACGACCGGGCGATATCGTTGGGTGCACCGGAAGGCTTCGCCCTGCGGCGCGATCTTCAGGTCCCGATCATTCCCGTTTCCAAAACATCCTATGCAGAGGCGCGCGCATCCTACCTGCACGCACTCGACGCGCATCTTGCCGACCCGCCGTCCATCGGCAATCCGATTCGGGAGGCCGGCGGCAATAGGTTCTTCCTTGCCTATCATGGGTTGGATGACCGGCCGTTTCAGGAGAAACAGGCGCGCCTCATGCGAACGGGGTGCCCGTCTCTCTCTTGGACCGCACCGCATTGCCGCTACGCTACGCCGCTTGGTTCGCCCCGGCGAATCGGCATCGCATCCCGTTTTCTGCATGACCATTCCATCGGTAGATTGATGGTCGGCCTGCTGGCGCATCTCCATGCCCGCGAGGATTGTCTGATTTATCTGTTCCATGCGGTCACACCCCAGGACGATAGTCTGCGCCGCGAAATCGAGGCCTTGGCCGACAATTCGATCGTTCTGCCCGGCGATCTGCAATCCGCCCGAGAAGCCATCGCCGAGATGCGCCTCGACGTGTTGTTCTATCCAGATATCGGTATGGACCCAGTCACCTATTTCCTGGCGCAGGCCCGTTTGGCGCCCGTCCAATGCGCGACCTATGGGCATCCCGTCACAACGGGCATGCCGAGTATCGATTACTATCTCTCCTGCGATGCCGCCGAACCCGACGGGGCGGAGACGCATTACAGTGAAATGCTGGTGCGACTCGGTGGCCTCCCCTTTTCGTATCGGCGTCCATCGCCTCCCGATCCGCTGGGCAGCCGCGCGGATTTCGATTTGCCTACAGAGGCGACAGTTTATTTTCTCGCACAAAATCTCTTTAAAATTCACCCTGATATGGACGCACCGCTCGCAGAGATTCTGCGGGGCGATCCAGCCGGTCTAATTCTGCTGCTCGAAGGACAGGATATAAAATGGGGTCAGATATTGCGCGACAGGTTCGCCGAAACACTCGGCCCCGATGCGGAGCGAGTCGTCTTTCGCCCCCGGCAAAGTCACGAAAACTACATGCGCCTTCTCGCGCTCTCGGATGTCAGCCTCGATAGTTTTCCGTTCTGCGGCGGCAATACGACCTATCAATCACTCGCCATGGGCACACCGGTGGTCACCTTGCCGGGCGATTATTTGCGCGGCCGATTGAGCCTGGCGATTTACCGCCATATGGAAATGTTGGACTGCGTCGCTACAGACCCAGGTGATTTCGCACAGATCGCGCTGCGTCTCGGCACGGAGCCGAAGTTCCGTCAGACTATTGAGAAACAAATTGAATCCAATAGTGAAAATATCTTCGACGACCCCATTTTTTTACGCGACGCTCAGGACTTTCTCCTAACCGTCGAACCCCGCCCGACATAAGAAAACCGGCCCCATGAGAGTGGAGCCGGTCGGTCGTAGGTGAGAGAGCGTTCTGGATGTCTCGTCCATTGATCTCATCCTACCAACCGTTCCTTAACCCTGAAGTGACCCACATCACAGTAGGTAATTTTTTAGTATTTTTTCGAACGCTTGATTCTTGCGTCTTTTCGCATCCGGGCCTATGGTCGCGCCCGCGCGCGAAAATGTGCTATACTGTCGCAATCGTGCCGATGTAGCTCAGTTGGTAGAGCAACGCATTCGTAATGCGTAGGTCAGCAGTTCGAGTCTGCTCATCGGCACCATTTCTTTCAATGAGTTAGAGAGACATCATTGAAAGTTGATTTTAGGATAGCAACCAAATAGCAACCGTAGAGGCCGATTTCAGGGTCTCAACGCAAGAAATAGCTTGGCCTAAACGCCGACCGCTAACTACAAGCGACATGTCTGAAACACAGATGACAATAGTGACAAAAGGGACAAAAGGATCCCGCTAGTTAAGTCGAACCGCGCGAGGCAACGTACAAATTTAACGATGTCCGCAATCGGCCATATGCCGCCGTGGAGCCGCAAAACCTGGGATGCCCGCAACGGGATCACAAAGCGGACATTAGATTTTGGCCCGCTCACGTCAGAAGACGACCCATCTCGGACTATCGACGTTTGAGCTTCATTACCGAGTTCGGCCATAAGCGAACATTTAGATTGTGAAGTGAAGACGGCTGCTTTTGACTTGGAATAGTCATAGACAGTCTGCACAATAACGAATGTTCGCACCACGTGCGTATTACAGCGACCCACTG
>JABJCS010000176.1 GCA_018665505.1 Alphaproteobacteria bacterium | reverse complement strand
GCCGGTCGTTCGGCATCAATTTGCGGAAACAAAATATGCGCGGTCATCGCAAGTGGCATATCGGCTAGTCCCTTGAAGGGTGCGAAATCCGTCGCTTCCAATTGATCGCGCGGCAGGTCGACACTCGGTAATTCCTTATGACTGTCTGCCATTGCCCGTCCATGCCCCGGCACGTGTTTGATCATCGGTAAGACCCCGCCGGCCATCAACCCTTCGGCAAATGCCCGGGCGACTGAGACCACCAGTTCCGGGTTCCCGCCGAAGGAACGGTCGCCGATGACGTCATGCGCACCTGGAATGGAAAGATCGAGGACTGGCGCACAATCAACGTCGATCCCGAGATCGGTTAATTCGGCGGCGAACAACCGCGCATTAACCCAGGCCGCACGCTTCGCCGCATCCATGTCTTTCAATGCGAGGTCGCCGAAAACCTTGGCGGGCGGCGCCTCTCGCCATTGCGGCGGCGTCAATCGAGCGACTCTGCCGCCTTCCTGATCGATAAGGATTGGGGCGTCGTCCCGCCCGACACAATCCCGCAGGGAAGAAGTGAGAGCCCGAATTTGAGCCGGTGTGTCAATGTTGTCGGCAAAAAGGATAAATCCGAATGGGTCAGTTTCCTTGAAAAACGAGATTTCCGCTTCGGTCAATTCCAAGCCCGCGCAGGTAAATATGGTGGCTACAGTCATGTTCCTACTTTCGTCTGACGACGAAGCAACCTTGCTTTCGCCGTTTCAATGCATCGCAAAGACGTTTAGCCGCTCCTGAATCCGCAAATGGTCCGGACTGCACGCGATAATACACGCCTTTCTCCGGCACGTTCGCACGCTCCACCGAAAGCTTCCTTCCACGCAATATATCAGGGTTTTTCTTTTTTGCGCCGCTCCAGGCACGCTCCGCCGCGGATGCCGAACGTAACGCACCCAATTGAATATAATAACCTTTCGCCGTTGATGGCGTCGGCCGGCGTTTTGGTCGTGACGATGGTTTCACAACTTTTGGCGCTGATTTTTTCAGCTGCGGAATTACCGGTGCTTTGGTTGCTGACGGCCGCACTGTACGCGTCTTCAGTGCAGGAGGTGGTGGTGGCTCTGGTTTGACTTCCGTTGCCGCCGGGCTCTTCTTCCCGGGCGTCAAGCGAATGGGACCGCTCGGCATTTGAGATTCCGCGACCTGCGCCGTTTCCGCTATCGGAGATTTCTCCGCGACTTCAGATTCTGAACCAGGTGCGGGTAAAGGTGGCGGTGCATCTTTTTGGACCAAGTCGAGGGCTTTCTTAAGGGCTTCATTTGCGGTCCGTGGCCGAGCCTCGTTAGATGTTGCCACTGCCGGTTTTTCTATCGCTACGGGCTTTTCCGCCTTTGGCAATTGCGTGGTGACCGACGGCTTTGAATCCTCCGGCGGCAGTTCTTTTGGTTGTTCCGCAGGCGGCAGCAGGCGTTCGACCTTCTGGTCGTCTTCTCGTTGTTCCAAAGTATTGAAAACATATTTGTCACGATTGGGCACATCCACCCCACCCGGATTGGAGGGCGGCGCCTTCAAAGCGCCTTTCGGACGAAGTAACGGCGCGGCGTCTTCACTTCCTTCGAGGATCCCCTGATTGTAGGCATACCAGGTGACCGCGCCAAATCCGATCATTGCAACGAACGCTCCGACGGCCGGGATCGCCTTGTGAATACGCCGGGTGGCACCCCGGTCTCGGATGACATCCTGATCGAGTGCGGCAAGTTCCTCGCGAAGCTTGTCCGAACGCCGTGCCATCAGCGCATTTCCTCCACAGCCTCGACACCGAATACCGCCAGTCCGGATGCAATCACGATCTGCGTCGCCCGGGCCAATGCCAACCGTGCCCGCGTCAGTTCGCCCGCATCACCACGCACCATACGCAAGGACGGATCCTCACGGCTACCCTTGGTCCAGAGCCCATGGAAGGCGGCCGCTAAATCGTACATGTAAAATGCCAAGCGATGAGGCTCATGAGCTTCAGCCGCGCTTTCAAGCGTTCGCGGCCAAGCAGCGATCACCTTAATCAGATTGAGTTCAGCATCGTCTTTCAATAAAGCCAAATCTGCGGCCGCCAATGCGCCGGTCGCCGTATCCAATTCCGGAAGAGCTTCCGCCGCCATCCGCATCACGGAATGACAGCGCGCATGGGCATATTGCACGTAGAACACTGGGTTTTCGCGAGATTGCTCCCGAACGACAGCAAGATCGAAATCAAGTGGCGCATCATTTTTGCGCGTCAGCATGATAAAGCGCACGACGCCGGAGCCGACCTCGTCCACCAAATCGCGCAAGGTCACGAAATTACCGGCTCGCTTCGACATGCGAATCAGTTCGCCATTTTCCATCAAGCGAACAATCTGACAAATTTTCACATCCAAGCGAGCGCCCTGCTCCGTCACCGCATCTGTCGCGGCGACCATCCGTTTGACGTACCCGCCGTGATCCGCCCCCCAAACGTCGATCAATTCACCATAACCGCGTAAGTATTTATCCCGGTGATAGGCGATATCGGATGCGAAATAGGTCCAGCTACCGTCTGACTTCTTCAATGGCCGGTCGACGTCATCCTTGAATTCAGTGGATTTGAAAAGCGTCTGCGGACGCGGCTCCCAATCGTCCGGCTTCTTGCCTTTGGGTGGCTCAAGCACGCCGGTATAGACAAGCTCTCGCGCTTCCAAATTTTCCAGCACTTCATCTACCCGACCAGTCTCTACCAGTTTCCGCTCCGACGTAAATACATCATGTCGGACGTCCAAAGTCGCCAGATCAGAGCGCACCATATCCATCATTGCATCAATGGCGAACTCGCGGAATGGCGCCAACCAATCGTCCTCTGGCGCACTCTTCCAGCGATCCCCATCCCGGGCAGCCAAAGCTTCGCCGACGGGAATCATATATTCGCCTGGATATAACCCCTCCGGGATTTCACCGATGTCCTCGCCCAAAGCTTCGCGGTAGCGCAAATGAGCGGAACGGGCCAACGCATCGACCTGTGCGCCCGCGTCGTTGATGTAATATTCGCGGCAAACGTCGTAACCGACCTTCTCCAGCAAGGAGGCCAATGCGTCTCCGAAAACCGTCCCTCGCGCATGACCGATATGCAACGGGCCTGTCGGATTGGCGGAGACATACTCAACGTTCACT
Source organism: Alphaproteobacteria bacterium (assembly GCA_018665505.1). The sequence goes on along the minus strand of JABJCS010000176.1, from coordinate 1,376 downwards.
TTACCGCCCGCGCCAATGTCGGATTCGCCGAACGAATCTCCCTTCTTCAACACCTCACCGAGTACGGCGTACCACATCGTTGGATCAAGGCGCAGGTTGATGAATCCGGGGCCGGCGATTTCAACATCGGATACGCTATCGTCTTGGCGTAATTTTTCCGCTAATTTTTCGGCTAAATCGCGCGGCTTCATGCCAGCAGGCTTGGCCAACACCATCGCCGCGTTAGTCGCCAAATCGCCATGCTCGGCCTCTCGCGGCGGCTCAACGGAAACGCGCGACGTATCGATCTCTTTCGGCACGACGCCATCGCTTACGAGAGCCGCAATCGCATCAACAATCCGTCGACGGTATTCAAAAAAGAGGTTCATTAGACTCTGGCATCCACCTTAAAATACGCGTCGTGACATTTGAGCGCATAATTATCCGTCATCCCGGCGATATAATCCGCGACAATTCGTGCCACCGAAGTAGCATCGCCGTTATCGGCTAATTTGCGCCATTCGACGGGCATGTCAGCCGGTGTCTCCATGAAATGCATGAACAGATCTCGAATGACCCGCTTTGCCTTGTCGACTTCCCGCATGACGCTGTGATGGCGGTACATATGACGGAATAGAAAGTCTTTCAAGGCGCGGTCTTTCGCACTCATGTCAGCTGAAAACGCGACGATGGAGCGGCTCAGATTTCGAACTTCAGCCGTACTTCCCGGTTTATCCTCCGATAATCGTCGTTCGGCCTCGCTGAGAACATCTTCGACCATATCTCCGATCAAGCGTCGGACCGACTCGAAGATGATGCGGCTTTCCTCCACGTCGGCGTATTGGTGCCGCACCTCCGCAAAAGTTTCCGCCACATGCGGGACATCAGAAAAATCCGATATGGAAAACGTGTCAGCACGCAAACCGTCGTCGATATCATGATTATCATAAGCAATATCATCGGCTATGGCCGCCACTTGAGCCTCAGGTCCGGCGAATGTATCCAGCTCCAGATCGTGTCCTTCGCAGTAGTGGAGAATGGATTGCGGGACCGAAGCCTCTCGTTTGTGGAAACCGGTGAGCGGCCCATTGTGTTTCACCACCCCTTCCAGCGTTTCCCAAGTCAGATTGAGACCATCGAAAGCCGCGTAGCGTTGCTCCAACGAGACTAGAATCCGCAGAGTCTGTTCGTTGTGATCGAAACCGCCATACGGCTCCATGACCTCATCCAGGGCCATCTCCCCCGCATGACCGAATGGCGGGTGCCCAAAATCGTGCGCCAGCGCCAAGGCCTCCGTCAGATCCTCATCCAGACCAAGACTGCGTGCCATACTGCGGGCAATCTGGGCCACTTCGATGCTGTGAGTCAGCCGGGTTCTAAAGTGATCACCATGGGGG
>JABJCS010000175.1 GCA_018665505.1 Alphaproteobacteria bacterium | reverse complement strand
GAATGCACGTGACCGATGGTCCAGTCCGTATAGTGCGAGAGCGCATTGACCGCTTTTACCGACATCAGCGGCCCTTCAAAGGTGCTCATGCCGTAGAAACCGATGGAGACGACCATCAAGCGGAGGATCGGGTCCGTGCGCAACTTGTCCCACGCACCGGACAGAGTCATCAGACCGTTGATCATCCCGCCCCAGGACGGCATCCACAGCATCACAGAGAACGTCATGCCCAGGGTCTAAGCCCAGTCCGGCAGAGCCGTATAGTGCAGATGGTGCGGTCCGGCCCAGATATACATGAAGATCAGCGACCAGAAGTGAACGATCGACAATCGGTAGGAATAGATCGGCCGCTTCGCTTGTTTCGGCACGTAATAATACATCATGCCGAGGAAGCCCGCCGTCAGGAAGAAACCGACCGCATTATGGGCGTACCACCATTGGGTCAAAGCGTCCTGGACTCCGGCCCAAAGAATGTAACTCTTCGTGCCGAATATGGAGACCGGAACCGCGAGGTTATTAACGACATGCAACAAGGCGACGGTGACGATGAACGCCAGAAAGAACCAATTCGCAACATAAATGTGAGGTTCTTTCCGCCTCAAGATCGTCCCGGCGAAGATCAGCAGATAGATCACCCAGACAATGGTCAGCCAAATATCGACATACCATTCCGGTTCCGCATATTCCTTGCTTTGCGTGATACCAAATAGATATCCGACACCTGCCAGGACAATGAATAGCTGATAGCCCCAAAACATAAATTGAGCGAGGTTGCGTCCACCGAAGAGTGATGCCCGGCACGTTCGCTGAGCGCAATAGAGCGAGCTGCCGATCAGGATGTTGCCGCCGAATGCGAAGATCGCCGCACTCGTATGGAGCGGGCGCAAGCGTCCGAACGACAACCATGACACATCCCAATTCAAGATAGGATACGCCAATTGTAGCGCAATATAGACGCCAACAAAAAAGGCCGCGATGCCCCAAAACGCGCTCGCGATAACGAATTGGCGAACGACATCGAAATCGTATTCAATTTTGTCCGTCGCCGTGCCGGCGACTTGGGTATCGGCACTCATGCCCTACCCTCCCGATAATAAAGTTGATTAATCACGCAGAGATTCCCCTTCAAAGCCCTTTTGGCTCGCTTCGAAACTCTCATGCACGCATCCGCAAGACATTGACTTGGATCAAGCTTTCTTGCCGCCAGTGCCATATTTCAGAATCATTGAATAAATAAAGAACACTCCGAACCAGAACAGCGTGAGTCCGCTCAGATAAAACGCGGTATCAACTGCATTACTCGCCATGATCAATCCGATGAGGCTGATCAACGCCATGACGAGCCCCATGATCATATTGCCATCACCCATGTCGCTCTCCCGCTCTCTGGCGCCGATAGGTTCGGCGCGACCAATCCTAAAATTAAGGATCGCCGCGAATTAAAACTTTGATCTAGATCAAGAAATCTGCCCTCGCCAAAACTATTAAAATCATGATGGAGAGGCGTTTTTGCGCTCGATTTATTGTGTTTGTGGGATAGATAGCATTTATGATTTTGATAATACCGGCGACCGAGTTTCGGGCCGGCCTCAAGGAGAAGAGAACCCATGAGTGATTATGACGTGATCGTTGTCGGCGCCGGTAATGCCGCTTTTTGTTCCGCCCTCGCAGCCGCCATTGATCATGGCGCGAAAGTTGCCGTCCTCGAGCGCGCTCCGGAAGATGATTTCGGCGGCAACAGTCGATATACCGCCGGTGCCATCCGTTTTGCTCATGACGGGGTTCAGGACCTGACCACCGTCATGGACCTCAATCCCGAGGAGATTGAGAACACAAATTTTGGCGTCTATACGGCAGACGACTTTTACGACGATATGTACCGCGTCACGAACTACCGCTGCGACGCAGATTTAGTAGAAGTTTTGGTGACCCAAAGCCTGCCGACCTTGCAATGGATGAAGCAAAAAGGCATTCGCTTTCAGCCGAGCTACGGTCGCCAAGCTTTCAAGGTCGACGGGAAGTTCAAATTCTGGGGCGGTCTCTGCGTCGAGACATGGGGCGGCGGTCCCGGCCTTGTTGAAACGGAACTCGAAATTGCGAAGAAGAACGGAATCGACGTTCTTTTCGAGACCCGCGTTCTCTCTCTCCTTTACGACGATGAGAAAGTCAGCGGCGTCAAAGTGAAGGAAAAAGGCAAAGTTCGCGAAATTACAGCCAAAGCCGTTGTTCTGGCATCAGGTGGTTTCGAAGCCAACGCCGAGATGAGAACCCGTTATTTGGGCCCGGGTTGGGAGCTCGCGAAAGTACGTGGCACGAAGTACAATACCGGCGACGGCATTCGCATGGCGATGGATATCGGCGCGATGCCTTACGGTAACTGGTCCGGATGCCACTCCGTCGGATGGGATTTCAACGCACCGCCCTATGGCGACCTTGAAGTCGGTGATAACTTCCAAAAACACAGCTACCCTCTCGGCATTATCGTTAATGCCGACGGCAAGCGATTTGTCGACGAAGGGGCTGATTTCCGGAACTACACATACGCCAAATACGGTGGTGAAATTCTGAGACAGCCAAACCAGCTCGGCTGGCAAATTTTCGACCAGAAAGTCACCGACAAACTGCGCGACGAATACCGTATCCGCCAAATCACCAAGGTTACCGCAGATACAATCGAGGAACTGTCGACTAAATTGGAAGGCGTCAACGCAGCTCAGTTCGTCAAAACAGTTGAGGAATACAACAACGCGGTCATGGACGATGTCCACTTCGACCCGACTGTCCTGGACGGGCGCGGTACCAAGGGATTGGATGTTCCCAAGAGTAACTGGGCCAATAAGCTCGATAAGCCTCCCTACGAAGCGTATCAAATCACCTGCGGCATCACCTTTACCTTTGGCGGTTTGAAAATCGACCCGTCATCGGGACAAGTGGTAGATGTCGATATGCATCCGATCCCCGGCCTATACGCGGCGGGAGAATTGGTCGGCGGAATCTTCTTCTTCAATTATCCGGGTGGTACCGGCCTCACGTCGGGCGCTGTTTTCGGGCGCCTCGCGGGGACATCGGCAGGAGCCGCCGCCAAAGGCTAATTTATAGAAACAGAGCGAGTGCGAGTATCGCTCGATTCTTGAAGTTTTCCGATTTACTTGAATCAAATCGGCTTCTGATCTTCGAGACGATCTCGCGCTCTTTCTGCGTCGGAGACAGCCGACCTATTTTGAGGCGGCACAATCCATTGATGATTTCCTCGGCTCGTGACAACGGCTCGAATAGCGCCTTACTTTCCGCTTGCGAGTACAGCGTTGCCGCCAAATAGTGTCGGAGTTCATGCATACGGTCGGTGATGCGGGCCTCCGGGAAGACCCGGACTGCGAAGGAGATGAACTGCCCTTCGTCGATCACTCCCCACCGATCCGCGACCCTCGTATAAGCCCTAACCGCTAAACGCAGGCGGTCAATTTGCGGCAATGTCGCGAAATTATCCGATAGAAACGCGATATTACAAAACAACTGAACCGCCAATACGAGATACGGATCGCCAAGCTGGAAAGCCGGAACACCTGACGGGTTCGCAGGGCTGTAATCCTCATCAGAGGGAATATCCTCCTCCGGTTTCTCTGCCCCCCCTCCTCGAACACTCCAAGTATCCTCAATCGATTCGATCTTTCCCGCGAAGGCGACTTCGGCCAAAAACGCGAGTTCGAACCCAACTGCATTTCGGAAAGGGATGGCGGCGATGAACTGGCGCCGAAAAACGCCGTACCAAAGGTCTAACCCAATCTCCGAATCAAGAAAACTTTCTACCCGTCGAACCGAATCACCTTCGGTCACGTTGAGTAATTCGGCCATATTTTCTTCATCGGCGACGTCCGCTTCAAGACGAGTCCGACCAATAGCCAGCGACAAATCGCTCTTCGCTTCCAGGCGTGCGACACATGTTTCGAGAAAATTCGAGTCCAAGCGGTCGCCCACACCCAACCACATGAAATAGGTACCCTTGCTGCGAGACAACGCTTCCGCATGCGCCGGTAGTACACCGAAATGGCCTGGTGTCTTTATGTAAAGTAATCGTTTGTCGCGCTCGGCTTCCGCTTCTAGAGAAGCTCCGACCGTTTCGTCACCTGTATCATCGACGATAACGACCTCAAATTCGCCATATGATTGTTCAAGCAACGACGTTATCGTAGCGGCCAAGCCGTCGACGATGTCGCAAACTGGTATTCCAATACTCACTAAAGCAGGCATCTGCACTGGCCCCTATTCCCACACCGCCGTGCAACCTTAAATAATCAGATCGAACTATGGACGGTCCCTCCCGCCAACTCGAAACATATTGGATTCTCGTCCGGCTTGTCACCTGATTTAACGCAATTTTCGGGCACAAATCAGCTTTGCGAGGGAAGATTCGACTCAACGTCCGGATCCAACGGATAAACCGGCCGACGTAGCTCCTTCCACGGAAACAATGAATAGTCCGATGTGCACGTGCCAGGACCGGAAACCATGACGATTTCTCGGGCAATCGGCTCAAACCCAGCCCGGAAATGCTGTCGCGATTTAATCAGCACGTAATCCTTCTTCGCCGGATCGATTCCTAAATGAGTGAAGCAACCTTGGTCAAACGGCTCAAAGCGCCCTTCACAGATAACGATTTCAATTTTCCCGGTATCAAGAACGACGGTCCGACCAATATTCATTTGTACACCGGTGAACATCGGTCCGGTCACGGTGAAGCTCCCATCCGTGATACGCCGCACAGTACCGGTGACCTTCAAAGGTTCGCCCTTTAAGGACATCGCAGGCATATCGACCTTACCACCCAAATCGACGGTCACCTCCGCGCCGACTCCCGCGTCAATCAATTTAGCCACTGTCTCCGGATCACTGAAGGGTCCGGCACAGACATTCTCCAAGTCCTGTTCAATGACTTCGGCCAACACCGCCATGACATCTTGATTGCCACCAGAGCCGCAATTATCGCCATGATCGATTAGCATAATCGGCCCTTCGCCCCCGTCATCACGCCCCAGTGACTTAGCCTCGGTAATGGACTTTTCGATCGGTTCAACTTCAAAGACAAACTCTTCCCGCTTCTCCCATAATTCCCGCATCAGATCGAACAGGAACCGTTCAGCTTCGTCTTTATCGCCGTCCGCGATCACGATCCCCGATAGTCCTACATGCGGTATATCCGACAGCGGGAAGCAACCGAATAGGGATGCGTTCAGAATATCGCCCTGTGCCTCGGCCTTCATGGCGCGTTCCATGACCGCTTGCATTGGCTGCATAGAGGGCGCGTGGCGGTTCATATGCGTAAGCATAGGCAGCGAATGCCACGCCATCACTGGATTGATCTCCCCGGCGAGGGCCCGCATCAATGTTTTACCCGCACGCATGCCGGTCTCGTACATGTCGATATGGGGATATGTACGATACCCGCAAATGACGGTCGCATTCTCTACAATGGTGGCCGACAGGTTCGTATGATAATCAAGCGCCACCGCGATCGGTAAATCCGGTGCCACCTCACGGAAACGGCGTAACAGCTCGCCCTCTCCGTCGTCGAATCCAGCGGTCACCATCGCGCCGTGTAAATCGAGAAATAGGGCATCACAACCCTTCGAGATAGACGAGATCACCGCTTCGGAACACAGATCGAGAATCTCGTCAGGCGCCGGCGCACTTGGGTGTGCATTTCCCGCGAACGGGAAGTCGAGTTCAACGCCCGCTTCTTCAGCCAGATCGATATAAGCGGCTACCGGATTATTGGTGTTGCGATAAAAGCGAAACGTATCCTCGCCCCGTGCCGGCCCATCCGTCGGTCCGACACGACCGAAATCCTTTACTGGCGTTGCGATAGGCGAGAACGTGTTCGTTTCATGCCGCAGAACCGCCGCGACCCAACGTTGCGCCATCTCGCGTCCTCCCTAGCGACCCATGAAGGCGGGTTTCCGCTTCTCCATGAAAGCGCGGCGGCCCTCTTCGAGATCGTCGCTCTTCGCGCAATCCTCGACCAATTGATGGCACAGCGCCATATCCCGATCACCAGCATCCTTAAGTAGCTCATTGACGATCAGATTTGTGGTCTTCAGCGATAGCGGCGCATTTGCGGCCATCATGTCTGTGTAGCCTTCGACGTAAGCATCCAATTCATCGGAGGACACCACCCGATTGAGAAGCCCCATCATGCGTGCTTCCTCGGCATCGAAGCGACGCGCTGTATAGAATATTTCCTTGGCGAAAGACGGTCCGACAAGGTCAACCAATACCTTGGTATTCTCATGTCCGTAACCAATTCCCAGTTTCGCCGCCGGAATGCAGAAACTTGAATTATCGGAGCTAATTCGGATATCGCAGCAAACTGCAATACCCATCCCGCCGCCGTAACAATAACCACGAATTTTAGCGATTGTCGGTTTGGCTGAATGTTGAACCGCACCGTATCCACGGTTCACCGATGCGCCGTACTCCTTGGTCGCTTCCAAGTTCGCGCGCTCGTCCTGGAACTTGGAAATATCGGCACCTGAGACAAACGCTTTCTCGCCCGCGCCCTGCAGGACGATAACCCGAACGTCGTCATCGGCATCAAACGCTTCTATGGCGTCGCCGAGTTGATCCCACATCACCTTGGAGACGGCGTTATGCTTTGCCACATTGTCGAAAATCACGTTTCCTACATAACCGTCTTTCTCGGCTATAATTCTACCTTCAGACATTTCTCGATCTCTCTTTCGATTAAATAACGGTACGCGATTTGAAGTCGGCGATTTGATTCGACGAGTAGCCGAACTCCTCAAGGATTTCATCCGTGTGTTCGCCGCGCATCGGCGGACCAACTTCCAATTTACTGGGTGTACGAGACAACTTAATCGCCTGCGCCACCAATTCGATATCTTCGCCGCGATCGGGCGAGTAAACCGATTCAGCCGCACCTAGGTGTTTGATTTGCGGATCTTCGAATACCTGATCGATACTGTAGATCGGTCCACAAGGCACACCGGCCTCGTTCAGCAAATCGACCCAGGTTTGCGAATCTTTGGATTTGATGATCGCGTTGATTTCCGCATTGAGCGCATCGCGGTTTTTCGACCGGGCGGCACCATCCGCATAGTCTGGATTGGTGATCAAGTGCTCAGCATCGACCGCCTTGCAAAAACGTTCGTAAATCGCTTGGCCCGCGGACGCGATGTTGATGTGGCCGTCAGTCGTCTCGAAGACACCGGTTGGAATGCTGGTCGGGTGATTGTTGCCAGCCTGCGGCGCCACCTCTTGTTCGACGGTCCAACGGGCCGCCTGGAAATCAAGCATAAAGACCTGCGACTGCAATAAAGAACTCTGCACCCATTGCCCCTTGCCGGATTGCTCGCGTTCCAACAACGCAATCATGATGCCTTGCGCCGCAAACAGACCAGCACATAAATCGGCAATCGGAATACCGACACGCATCGGCCCTTCTCCGGGTACCCCCGTAATCGACATCAGACCACCCATTCCCTGTGCGATCTGATCGAATCCCGGTCGGCCCTTATAAGGCCCATCCTGTCCAAATCCCGAAATGCTGGCATAGACTAATCCCGGATTGATCTTGGAGAGACTGTCGTAATCTATCCCTAAGCGGTTCTTCACGTCGGGTCGGTAATTCTCAACGATAACATCCGTCTTCTCGATCAGCTTCTTGAGTATCGCGACGCCGTCCGGGTCTTTCAGATTGAGCGTGATGCTGCGCTTGTTGCGATGCAGGTTCTGGAAATCCGGGCCACTCCGTGGTCCCCCAAGCGCACCCTTCCCTTCAATCTCCGCCGGCATCTCGATCTTGATGACATTGGCGCCCCAATCGGCCAATTGTCGGACACAGGTAGGTCCGGCACGAACGCGGGTCAAATCGAGCACGGTATAGCGCGACAGCGCGCTGGACGCAGGTTGATGCGGCATGTTTCCTCTCGGTGTAAATTTCAGACAGGCCTATTGGCCCTCAGCAGGGTTATTTAACGACACATCTAGTGCAAAAACCGCGTTAAGCGACCGCGCTTTTCGAAGCGCGCTTGCGTTCGTGCGGATCGAGATAACGTTTACGCAGCCGGATCGATTGCGGCGTCACTTCGACCAGCTCATCATCCTCAATATAAGCCAGGGCTTTCTCCAGCGTTTTCCGCTGCGGGGGCGTCAAATCCACGGAGTCTTCTTTGCCCGATGCACGGAAGTTGGTGAGCTGCTTCGCCTTTAGGGGATTAACATCAAGGTCATCCCCTTTGTTGTGCTCGCCGATTACCATCCCACAATACACGGGTTCGCCTGGCCCGATGAACAACGGTCCGCGCTCTTCGAGGTTCCAGAGAGCGTATGGCACAGTCTTCCCGGTCTCCCGCGAAACAATCGTGCCGACCCGCCGCCCTTCGATATCGCCCTTGTAAGGTGCGTAACCGTGAAAGAGGCGGTTCAATATGCCCGTCCCCCGGGTGTCAGTCATGAACTCACCGTGATAGCCGATCAGGCTGCGTGTCGGTGCATGGAAGACCAATCGTTGCTTTCCACCACCAGAGGGGCGCATTTCGATTAATTCGCCGCGCCGGGCGCCCAGCTTCTCAACGACGGGGCCCGAAAACTCTTCGTCCACATCGATGACGATCTCTTCGATCGGCTCCAACGTCTTGCCGGTTTCTTCGTCTTTCTGAAACAGGACACGGGGGCGGCTAATCGATAGCTCGTACCCCTCGCGACGCATTTCCTCGATCAGGACGGCCAATTGCAACTCACCACGCCCAGAGACTTCGAACGCGCCTTGATCCGGAGTATCGGTGATTTTGAGCGCAACATTGCCTTCTGCTTCGCGCATCAGGCGGTCGCGGATCATCCGAGAGGTAACCTTGTCGCCTTCCCGTCCGGCGAGCGGTGAATCATTCACCGCGAATGTCATCGCAAGCGTTGGCGGATCAATCGGGTCGGCAGCAATCGGTGCATCTACCACTAGATCACAAAGCGTGTCAGCGACCGTGGCCTCTTTAAAACCAGCTATGGCGACAATATCGCCGGCGGATGCTGATTCCACAGGCACCCGCTCCAACCCGCGAAACGCCAAGAGTTTTGTCACCCGAGCCTGCTCAAGTTCCGTACCCTCGCGAGATAACGCCTTGATCGTGGTATTGGCATTGATGGTACCGGACTCGATCCGTCCCGTCAGAACGCGTCCGAGGTACGGGTCAGCTTCCAAGATGGTCGCCAGCATTTGAAATTCACCGTCGACAACAATGGAAGGTGCGGGCACGTAATTCACGATTAAATCGAACAGTGGAGACATATCAGTGCGCTCGCCATCAGGCTCCGTTGAGGCCCAACCTTCCTTCGCCGAGGAGAAAAGGATAGGGAAATCCAATTGGTCTTCATTCGCATCCAAGGCGGAAAACAAATCGAATGTCTCGTCATGGACTTCGTGGGCGCGGGACTCTGGCTTATCCACCTTATTGACGAGAACGATCGGCCGCAGCCCAAGGCTTAATGCCTTGCCCACAACGAACTTGGTTTGCGGCATCGGCCCTTCGGCCGCATCCACCAAAACCACGACGCCGTCGACCATGCTGAGGATCCGCTCGACCTCGCCGCCGAAATCCGCGTGTCCGGGGGTGTCGACGATGTTGATGCGCACGCCCTTCCATTCAACCGATGTGCATTTCGCGAGAATGGTGATCCCACGTTCGCGCTCCTGATCGTTGCTATCCATCGCTCGTTCAGCAACGCGCTGATTGTCGCGAATGTTCCCGCTCTGCTTTAGCAGACAATCGACTAAAGTCGTTTTGCCGTGGTCGACATGGGCAATGATCGCGACGTTCCGAAGATCCATCAGACTCTTTCTATCTGCAATGTTTAAGAATGCCGCGCATAATAGGCAGCGCGCGGCTCAACACAAGTAAATGAAGTGCTTATTTACCGCTCCCGCATCGCTTCCTTGAACGATCCTAAAAATGGATCCAGCAAATATTCGATGACCGTCCGCTTTCCGGTCCGGATACTCGCCATGATTTGCGTTCCAGGGAATACATCGTAACGCTGCTTTTCGCGCAGAAAATAGGATCTTTCTGGCTCAATACGGACCTTATAATAGGGCTGTCCGTCTTCCTCGCGGATCAATTTATCGGGACTGATCTGGATGACCTTGCCGATGACATGACCGAAACGCTGGAGACTCGGCGAATTCAGCTTGAGAATCGCTTCCTGGCCGACTTGAACATAACCGATATCCTGGGTTGGTAGTTCCGCCTCGACAATCAGTTTGTCTTCGCCCGGCACGATATCGATCACCGTATCCCCCGGCTTGATCACACCGCCGATGGTCGACACGTGAATGGATTTCACCAGCCCACCTACCGGCGCCCGCAAGACCGCGCGCTCCAAACTGTCCTGAAACTTTTTCTGTCGTTCGCTCAGCTCATCGATTTCCCGCTGCGTCTCACCGAAGCTGCTCCGCGCATCTTCGCGAAATGCAATTTGGGTCTGCTCCAACCTCGATTTCGCCTCACTTAAGGCGGCTTGCGCGCCCAAGAAACCTTCCGTGTCCTCATCGATCTGGCTGGTCATTTGCTGGGAGTCACGCAACAACTCGATGTGGTTATAACGATTGGTGAGTTTGTCTTTCAGCAACTCTTCACTTATCGCAACTTGTTCATTCAATAGTTTCAAACTCTTTCGGGTATTACCGAGCCGTGCCTTAATTTCCCGGACGTCTTGCCGACGCTGCGTAATCAGCTCTCTCTGGCTGGATATTTCAGCCTCATAACGCTTGCGACGAGTCTTGAATAGTTTGCGGGTCCGCTGCACGGAGTCAGAGTGCCGGGCCGTAAGAGCTTTCGGAATTTCGAGTGTTTTCTTCCCGATCGCCTCCGCTTGATGGCGAATCACTTCGATCGTCAGGTTCGCCATTCTGACTTGAAGTTCGTGTAAATCTGCGCCGCTGCGGGTCGTCTCCAACTCGACCAACGGCTGCCCCGCCTCAACTTTCGCCCCCTCACGCACCAAGATCGCGGCGACGATACCGCCCTCCAGATGCTGGACTTCCTTGACTTGGCTTGCAGGCTTCGCCTCTCCGGTCGCGACAGAGACGATATCCAATTCTCCAAACCAAGCCCAAATTCCGAAACCGAAACAAACCCCTGCGCACAGAAAGAAGAAGATATGCGTCGACAGTTTGATGCCGTCATCAGGATCCGGCATTCCGTCCAGCTGCATGCTCATGCACCGGCCGTCGCT
>JABJCS010000174.1 GCA_018665505.1 Alphaproteobacteria bacterium | reverse complement strand
CGGAATATTGGCGCACCGTCCAGGGGCGGCCCGTATACATTGTAGCGCGGGGGCCGCGCACATAGGGAGCCGCGCCCGGCATTGTTCCGAGATGTTCGATGCCTTCGAGGTCTTCCGCCGTATAGAGCGGCTTAACCGCGATTCCTTCCGATGTCTCGACAATGAGATCGTCGGTGGAGCGGGATTTCAGCTCCTTATCGGCCTGTTGGCGCCAATCGTCGATGGAGGTCTTGGTGAACTCCGCCATCGCTACGTACTCCCTTTATTCTTTGCTTCTTTATATGGGCAGTGGTGGTCGAGAGTCCATTAAAGCTGGCCACTTGCGTCCCAATTTTCCACCAATTCCCGGTAGGCTGGATCCTTATAGCGTGCGGGGTCGAAAGCCGGGGCATAGGACGGCAGGTTGCTGCCGGTCACATGCTGAGCGAGCAATTCTCCGGAAGCGCAGGACGCCATGATACCGAATCCCGAAAATGCGGAGCAGACAAAGGCGCCCGGCACGTCCAGCGGGCCGATCAAGGGGCGATTCTCCGGTGTTTTCGTATAATATCCGCCATCGACATAGGGTTTCGGCATGGGATCCAAATATTGCCGCAATCCTGGCACCAGCACGGCCATGCCGCGCAGCGTAATTTCCGGCAGGAACGGATCCCATTCCATGGGGTAGACCGGCGTGCTACTGCTTTCACAGTCATAGGTCCAATACATCAACAATTGGTCTCCGGCTCCAACCGGACGGCCGTGGACGCCGGCGGGAAACGTTTCAGCCAAGTGGCGGGTTTCTTCCGATTCCATCAAAGCCGTCCGTTCTTCCGACGACCAGGGCAAGTCTGTGGGGTCGGTCCAGATGATCAGCGGAGCCGTGCGGGGAACCGCACCCTTGGGGTCAGCTAGACTGATCTTGATGTGTTTTTCGACCACGATAGGCAGATCTAATCCAAGCAGTGCGGCGCTCGATTTGAGATATGGACCGGTGGAGAGCACGACGGTGTCGCTGCGAATGGTTTGCTCTGTCCCATCGACGTCAATCCGCACACCGCTGACCCGTCCACCGGATGTCTCGACGCCGGAAAACGCCGCGGTCAGAAATTCGACACCCCTCGCGCGGGCTTCTTCCAAAAGGTACATACCCATTTGCTGGGCGCTGAGCGATCCGCAGCGCCGGGCATGCAGCACGGCGACGGTTTCCGGATTGAGGTAGGGGAAATGTTCATCGATCAGGGCGCGCTCGGTAATCAGGTCGGCACCGTCCAACGTACTGTCGAATCCTTCGCTCGCGGCGGGTTGGTACCCGCACCCATTGCCGATGCGCCGTAGCGCTCCGGCTCCCAAGCTTTCGGCCTCCAGTGCTTGCGCCTCGAAGGTCTCCACCATCTCCGGGCGCGCGGTGGCGAACAGGTATCCGCGACGGCTCATCAGGAACCGGTTGGCGCTGTCCCGAGCATGGCCTTCCATTAAAGTGATGCTGCGGTTCATCAACGCGACCATGGCGTCGCCGGGCCCGGGCCACCAATTTCGGTAACACTCTGTCGATTTATCGCTGGTCAGTGAGAGCGGCGCGCCGGGGTCGATGATCAGCACGCGCTTCAAGCCAGAATTCGCAAGGGCATAGGCGGCGGCGATACCGGCGATACCAGCGCCGCAGACCACGGCGTCGTAGGTTTCGGGAGCGATGGCCATCAGAGACCTCCACTGACGGGCAAAATAGCGCCGCTGACATAATCCGCCGGTGCCGACGCGAGCCACATAATGCCGGCCGCGATATCTTCGGGCGTCGCGACCCGGCGCAGCGGTGCGTTCGCGGCGACCATGGCGGGGCGGCCCGGATTGCCCGCCGCCGCGTGTATCTCTGTATCGGTGGTGCCGGCTTGCAGCGCATTCACGCGGATGCCGTCGGGGCCGACTTCCTTGGCCAGTCCGATGGTAAAGGTCTCTATCGCGGCTTTGCTGGCGGCGTAATGCACGTATTCGCCGGGGCTGCCGAGGCGCGCTGCCACCGAGGAGACATTTACAATGATGCCGCCCGAACCGCCTGCCGATTGTGCCATTCGTCTGATCGCCTCCCACGCGCAATAAATCGAACCATAGACATT
>JABJCS010000173.1 GCA_018665505.1 Alphaproteobacteria bacterium | reverse complement strand
TCCTTCACCAGGGAATTTCCCAAATTGCGGATGCCAGTTCCCGCGTCGAGAATAATCAAACGCTCACCGATCCGCACTTCGATACAGCTGGTATTTCCGCCGAACGCAATGTGTCGTGGGGATGGGGTCGATATACTGCCCCGTACGCCCCAAAATCGAACCTTCACCGCCATTTACCCCTTATGGCCAGAAGCGATGCTCGGGATCGTCGAACATCAACTGTTATCGGCTTGATAGCGGAAGTCATGATGTGATGCTCATCACAGGCAAATGGAAGTTGGCTTTATCCAAAACTAAGGATGAAGGCGAAGGCCGACCCGCCGGTTTTTCTCACGATTCTCCGGGATACCCTCGTCGAATATGTCTTTATTCGGCAATTTCGGCTTCGTATCCGCGTATCCCGCAGCCTTTAGGCGCGAGGGTTTTATACCCTGTTCAATAAAATACCGGACCACGGACGAGGCACGCGATGCAGAAAGCTCCCAGTTCGACGGAAACCGAGCCGTGCGGATCGGAACGTCGTCGGTATGTCCTTCAACATCAATTAAATAGCCCTCGTATGTCGGTTCCTACATTTCCTCAACGACACCCGCTAATATTTCCTTCGCCTCGGGAAGCAGGCTCGCCCGTCCAGATGCAAAGAAAGCTTTACTGGCAAATTCGATGACAACGCCGTCTTGATCGAAACCGACTTCAAACTGTTCCGGTTGAATTTGCCCGCCATCCAGAATTGAGTTTAAATTATTCATTAGCGAGAACATTGGCGTCGCAACGCTTTCTTGCTGGCCCAAATTTTCCTTAATTGCCGCCACCGCTGCTTCGCGCTCACCTGCGTCGTAGTCCTTAAACGTGATGATCATCACAAAGAATGCCAACAGCAGCGTGATCGCGTCTGCGTAGGTTACGAGCCAGTCCTCACTGACTTCCGAGGACCCTTGCTTGGGCCTTGGCCTCATTCGGCAGCTTCCTGGCTTCCGCCGCGAAGCTGTTGGTCAATGTCGAAGCGAATTGCCGGATCCAGGAAGCTGTTCATGCGGTCTTGGATCGTCCGTGGACTGGTTTGATCGGCAAGAAGCGCCAACCCTTCCGCCATTAATTCGTTTCTAAATCATCCGATTTGTTCGCGTTGCTCTTGCTTGGCCGCAGCAGGAATGAATACCAGGCGCGCCAACAACACGCCGTAGAGTGTCGTATTCAGCGCGACCGCGAGACCACTACCCAATTTCGATGGATCGTCGCCCATGCTATCCAACATAATAATCAGACCGACGAGGGTCCCGATCATGCCGAAGGCAGGCGCCGTAGCTCCCATGCTTTTCAAGAGATTAGCCTGAACCGTATTCCGTTCGTATGACGTTGCCGCGACATTCAACAAAATCTCACGAACTTCATCGCCATCGTTACCGGAAAGAATTAATTCCACACCAAAATGTAAAAATTCGTCGCCTTGAACCTTCGCCGCCTCGTCCTCAAGGGCCAACACGCCACCTGATTGAACCAGATAGCCCCAACGAATAATCCGTCCGACCTCACGATTGAGGACATTCCGGCCCACTCGTTGGACCATGAAAATGCGCACAATTCCGCGCAACGCGAGCCAGACATAGCGTGCCTCTTGGCCAATAAGAGTTGCCGCTAATGTACCACCGACAACCATAAGCGCGCTGGGAAAGCTCAGAAAAATCAGATAGTTCTCGGTGCTGATCACAATTGAGAAGATGAACAGCCCGAAACCGAATATAACACCTAATAGAGTCGTAAACGACATATGCACTCGCCGCTTCTATCGCCAAAACGATAGCGCGAATCCCGATATAGCGCGAATCCCCATTTTACTTTAATCTACAGTATTATCATAACTAAGAAGCAAGTTAATCGGAACAGTTATTTACTTGTCCAGAAATAAATATAGAAACAGCAAAAGATCGCCAGCCATAATCGAAGAGGTCACGATCGAAAGATTGGGCGCTCAAGGTGATGGAATTGGCCTCCTTCCGTCCGGAACGCCCGTTTATGTGCCTTATACGGCGCCGGGGGATCGAGTGCGTGTTTTAGTCGGTCCGAAGCGGGGCGACGGGCGGACCGCCATCATCGAACAAACCCTAGAGACGGCACCAGGGCGTATCGATCCCGAATGCCGCCACTTTGGCGACTGCGGCGGCTGCGCACTGCAGCACTTACCGCATCCCGCCAACGCCAAGTTCAAATCCGACCAACTACTTACTGCCCTCCGGCGTCGAGGTTTTAGTGAAATCACCCTAAATCCGACGATTACGATTTCACCTGGGCACCGACGCCGTGTCGAGTTCGCCATCGGTCGCGGGAAAAGACCGATCCTTGGTCTACACAAAACACGCAGTAAAGAAATCGTTGATATCGGCACGTGCCCAGCGATTCGACCGACACTTTCGGCTTTACTGCCCACCTTGAGGGAATTGCTCAAATCGACGGGCCTGGCGCGGCATGCCCAAGACATTCGGATGACGGAGACGCAATCCGGCGTCGATCTTCTATTTCTATCCAGTACCATGTATAGCCCCGATCTGATCGTGCGTCAGAAACTGGCGGCCTTCGCCGAGGCGAATGACGTGGCCCGGATTTCTTGGTCGGACCGGGAAGGCGGCGAACCGTTGGTCCAACGCCGGGCGCCGAATATCAAATTCGGTTCAGCGAACGTATTTTTACCGATTAAGTACTTTTTGCAGCCCAGTACCGAGGGCGAAACAGCAATTTCCAATTTCGCCCGACACGCGATCGGCGATGCCAAACGGGTAGCCGATCTTTATGCAGGTTGCGGCAGCCTCTCCTTCCCGATGACGGAAACGGCAAACGTGACCGCATTTGAATTAATCGACGACATGGTAGCTGCGATGCGCCACGCCGCCGCCGGGTTATCCTTCAAGGCCGAACAACGAGACCTTGCCCGCTCTCCACTGACGGAACAGGAACTTAATCGCTTCGATGCGGTAGTGTTCGACCCACCCCGCGCCGGCGCAAAAGATCAAGCCGAGTATCTGGCGCTTTCGAAGGTCCCGAAGATTGTCGCTGTGTCTTGCAACCCGACGACCCTAGCCCGTGATCTGCGCGCCTTGGTCGACGGTGGTTACGTCATTGACCAAATCACCCCCATCGATCAGTTCGCCTGGTCGGCGGAACTAGAGGCGGTTGCCGTCCTCCACCGCGACTGCTTCAAGGCTTCGTCTCAATCGCGGATACAGCGAAGCTAAGATCGCTCCGCGCAAAGTTAAAAACAGGAAGAACGCGAGCCATAGCCCGTGGTTTTCCATATACGGCGACACCGCGAAGACAACGGCAAGAAAGACGGCGAAAGCGGCAAACATCGAATTCCGCAACGTCCGCGTTCGGGTCGCACCAATAAATATCCCATCGAATGTGAATGCCCATGAAGAAACGATAGGCATAGCGATAGACCAGGCGATATAAAGTTCCGCCGTCCGCCGCACGGATTCAATATCGGTCATAAGATAAACGATCGATAGTCCGAACAGCCAATAGATCGCCGTGTTGACCACCGCGAAGACAGCCGTCCATAACAAAACGCCCCGCACCGCGATCTGGAATCGCGACAAGTTTCTCCTGCCGATGGCCTCACCGATCATTGCCTCCGCGGCAAAAGCCAAGCCGTCTATGCCGAAGGAGGTAAACATAAGGAAGTTCAATAAGATCTGATTAGCCGCAGCTTCCAAATCACCCAGCTCGGCACTACGCGCGATAAAAATCGCAGAGACCGATACCACGCAGAATGTGCGCAAAAAGATATCGCGATTGATCGCCAACATCCGGCGCATACGCCTGACATCGAAGACACGGCTCCAATGCGTCGTGCCGCCGATCGAGCCGAGACGTCTGGAGATGAAGTAGAAGGCGATGGAAAGGCCGACGACATCAGCGATCAGACCTGCCATGGCGACACCAGCGACGCCCCAACCGAAACCGAAAACGAACAGAAAATCGAGCGCGATGTTGATAACGTTGGTCGTTATCTGCAACACCAACGGTACCCGTGCATCTTCTAATCCATACAGCCAACCAACAACCGCATATGTCGCGAGAGCGGCCGGCATTGCCCAAATACGGATGAGGAAGAAGGTCCGCGCATGAGTTTCTGCCTCGGCGCTGGCGGAGATCATCCAGAGAGCAGAGTCGATGATCGGCAATTGCAATAAGACGAGCCCAGTCGAAATAAGAATCGACAAACAGAGGGCGCGCCAGAGGATCGCACGCACTTCGTCATTATCCCCACTTCCAGAGGCCTGCGCGGTCGGCGCGGTCGTCCCCATGCGCAGACAATTAAAAGCGAAGAAAATGAAGTTGAATACCGTTGTCCCGGTGGCAACAGCGACCAGGAAATAGGGCTCGGAAAGATGTCCGACCATCGCGGTATCAACAGCGCCCCGCAACGGAATTGCCACATTCGCCAAGATCATCGGTCCGGACATCCGCCAAAGACGACGGTTCGTCTCCGGATCAACCCACCGCGAGACTACGGACCTCAGGATCGTGCATCTCCACGGCGCCAAATCTCACGGTACGACGCCTCCAACGCCGTGGTGACGGCCTTGCCGTCCATGACCGAAGACGACGCCAATTGATCGCGAATCTCGGACGGCGCTGGTCGGCTTCGCGCCAACTCGCGGGCGATTTCGACATACTCTTCGGGCGACTTAGCCACCCATGCATCCCAATCGACGCGTCGTAACAGGCTTTCACTGACGCGGGCTGCATGGCGTGTCCCGGTCATGGTCACGACCGGGACGCCCATCCATAGCGCCTCGCATGTCGTCGTCGTGCCGTTATAGGGAAACGTATCGAGCGCCACATCGACCTCGCCATAGAGGGCCAAGTGATCAGTGCGAGAGGCGACCCGTCCATGCAGTGTCAGGCGATCCGCGCTGATCGATCGCGCGCCAAATGCCTCGACCAACCGGCGGCGCACGCCGTCATCCGCGAGTTGCCGGCATTTCAATAATAACCGCGCTGCTGGTTCGGCCTGTAACAATGCTGCCCAGACATCGAGCACTGCGTCATTGATCTTCGCAAAGTTGTTGAACGATCCAAATGTCAGCACGCCACCATCCGGCTTGTCCGGCAACGGGACCTCGTCCGGCGCGCGGTAGCACAAAAACCCGGGCTCCAGCCGCAGCAGGCTCTCGCTATGCCAGCGGTCCGCGTCTCCCTCCGGATCGGCCCATCGGTCCGTTATTCGATAATCCATCCGCGAGAGGCCGGTGGTCGCCGGATATCCGATCCAAGTGACCTGAATGGGCGCGGCCCGGCGGGCAAAGACCGGTAGGCGATTGTCGCCCGTATGTCCCGCGAGATCGACCAAGATATCGATTTTATCCGCGAAAATGCGTTGGTAGAGTTCATCGTCGCTCTCTTGCGCAGTATCGCACCACATATCCGCCGATGCTTTCAATCGCCGCGTCACCTCATCTCCACCGATCACGTCCGAATAGCAGGTCACGTGGAATTCATCGCGATCGTGCGCTTCGATAATCGGTTCGATAAACGCCGCCACCGAATGACTGTAAAAATCGGGCGACACATATCCAATCCTCAAGCGCGCATCAGATCGAGCGGACATGTCGAAATCCGTCTCTCGCTGTGTCTCGAAGCGTTCTCCAAAGATCATGTGTTGGGCGAATAAACTGTCTTCGCGAATGTTCGGCGAACAACAACGCGCCAAGAGCGCGTTCGACCGGATACTGGGCTCCGTCGGATTCATTTGCATCGCGCGCTCGTACGACTGCAGCGCTTCATCGAGACGGCCCTGATCCTTCAGGACAATACCGAGGTTGTTGTAAGGCGCGGGAAGATTGGGATTGCTCGCAATCGCCGTGCGGTGAGCTGATTCCGCTGCGGTTAATTCGCCCTTCGCCGCCAAGACAACGCCCAAATGGGTCAACGCAAATGAATTCCCGTCGTCAATTTCGATGGCCCGGCGATAGGCGTCTTCTGCACCGTCCAGGTCGTCCAACTCCTGCAGAACGACCCCTAAATTGCTCCATGCCTCCGGATAATCAGACCGCAGCGCCAAGGCTTGCCGATAATCTTCGGCCGCGGCGACACGGTCGCCCGACGCGCGCCGCACATTGCCGAGATTGTTGTGAATTTCCGGAAGCTCCGGGGATAACTTGGCCGCCTCTCGGAGCGCCACGGTGGCCGCTTCAAAATCCCCACATGCCGCCAGCGCATTGCCAAGTTCATTATAGTATGCCGCGACTCCGGGCTGTAGCTGGATCGCCATCTGATATTGCGGCAACGCTTCAATGACATTGCCGCGTGCCATCAAAATGGAGCCGAGATATGCATGAAGCAGCGCATCTTCAGGGTCGAGCTCCAGCGCATCACGCGCCAGCAATTCCGCTTCGACGGCATCGCCTCGCTCCAGCGCTGCACGGATTGCCGACACTCCGGATTCACTCATGGTGTGGCTCTCACTTTCGCTTCGGATAAATCAATGGTGCGGGCGGCGAACATCAAGCTGAAACACTTGGTTGCGAAAATTGCGAACGATCGCGGACGTTCAACAATGCAGGTTTAGCCCGGCCATGTCGCCAAGTCCACTGCACCGTAATTCATGGCACGACGAATGCATTATAGGAACTGATTAACACTGTGACCGAACCGCCGGGTCTGGACCCGTCGAAGGCTCAAATTTCGAAAGGGGAATTTTGTGATACAGGTGGATTACGGAAAATACTTAGAAGATCAAAAGGGTTGGGCTGAAATACTCGCGGAAAAGGCAGAATTGGATAACGGCGCTACCGACCGTGAATACGCGATGTTGGCGATCATGGCCATCAATCGACTGTTAGCGCTTTTGCTGCAACCGAGCTTCCAGATCGACAAAGACAGTGGGCAGGACTTGCCGCGCGTCGATGCCGAATCGGAAATCCGTGCCGCCTGATCATTTTTTTGCATCTTCTGTGACGCGTGTCACTTCGCGGTCGGCCCCATGCCCCTATGTTAACCCTGCAGACGCCAGAAAGGCAGGAGCAGGAAAATGATTACATTGAACTACGAAAATTATGCCAACGGTCAGAAAGACTGGGCCGATAATTTAAACCGTCACGCGGGTACGCATGAGGCTTCGGAACGCAACGAAGCAGCGTATGCGGCGCTGGAGCGAATGATCGCGCTAAGCGGCCGACATCACCTCTCGTTTGAAGTAACACCCACTTAATCAGGATGGCGCGGCCGCACGGGTTTCGATGGGCAGATGAGTTTTGTCGCCCCATTCCCGCCAAGAGCCGAGATAGTTCCGCACCCTCTCATATCCAAGCAACCTGAGCGCCGTATAGGCGTGTGCGGACCTATAACCGGTCTGGCAATAAGCGATTATTTCCTTGTCGGGGGTCACCCCCGCCGCTTCGAACTGACGGCGCAATTCTTCCGCCGGTTTCATTTTGCCGTCAGCCGTCAAATTGTTCAGCCACTCCACATGAACGGCCCCCGGTATGGCACCACCCCGCGCCGCGCGGACATCTTCACCGGTAAATTCCAACCGTGACCGGGTATCGAGCACGAGCCCGTCCGGCGCGTCGATCACCCGCAAGACATCCTTGTACGTCGCGACCTTCTCCGGCCTGGGCGTAAATCGAAACGGCACCGCGGGTGTGACATCCGCGTCGCGTGTCGTCGCCAGTCCTGCATCGGCCCAAGCCGTGTATCCGCCGTCGAGGATATGCACGTCCCGATGCCCCAAATACTCGAGAAACCATAACCCCCGAGTGCTGGTCATACCGGTAATCTCTCCGCACAGCACAATCGTGTCGTCGAAGGAAATACCCCTGCTCCCCAGCAAGAACGCCCACATGCGGACGAAGGAATTCAGCGGTGCTTCATCTGTATCGTCGCAATTCACCGCATAGATCGCATAGTGATGCGCGCCCGGGATATGCCCCATCGAAAACCGCTCGCCCGGTCGCACATC
>JABJCS010000012.1 GCA_018665505.1 Alphaproteobacteria bacterium | reverse complement strand
GGATTGCCCTATGGCGATCAGGGATTGGTCCTATCGCGAGCGCTTTACGAAAAGGTCGGTGGATTTCAGGACTACCCACTGATGGAGGATGTCGATCTGGTGCGTCGATTAGGGCGTCGTCGATTGCGCTTGTTGGATGTGGCGGCCACGACTTCGGCGGAACGCTATCGCCGAGACGGCTACTGGCACCGACCGGCGCGAAACCTTTTGTGTCTGGCACTATACTATCTTGGTTTCTCTCCGCATCTGATCAAAAGGGTCTATGGATGAACGTGCGGCATCTCGTAATTTTAGCCAAAGCCCCCCGGCTAGGTCGAGCGAAACGGCGCTTGGCAGCGGATATCGGGTCGCTCGAAGCGCTTCGATTTTATCGCTCCAATTTGGCGCAGACGATCCGCCGATTGGGGTGCGGAAATCGTTGGAAATGCTGGCTGTTCGTCGACGATGGAGATGCGCGTTGGCCGGGGCATTTACCTTGTCGTCGCCAGGCGCGTGGCGATTTGGGCCAACGCATGGATGCGGCGTTACGATCCTTGCCACCCGGTCCGGTAGTGCTCATCGGCTCAGATATTCCAGGCGTGACGCGAAGCGACATACGCGATGCCTTTCGGCAACTCGCTGGCAAGGAGGCGGTCTTTGGTCCGGCGGCCGATGGCGGTTATTGGTTGGTCGGCATAGCGCATGCCAAGGCCGCACCCGGATTATTCCACGATGTTCGATGGTCCAGCGAACACGCTCTATCCGATACCGTGCGTAATCTGCGGGGCGCTAATCCGTATGGCCTAACCATCGAACGCCATGACGTCGACGATGGGCCTGCTTATGCTCGGTGGCGTGGCGAAGTGGCCTCATAACTCAAATCGGATTGGTCCTCGACATTGTCACCGTTAGGGACGATTTATCGCCAAATCCATTTTGGGAGAATCGTCATGAGCGTGAGCCAATCTGAGAAAGCTAAGAAATTTGATGCCTTGCATACGGGATCCGGAGCCTTTGTCGTCGCCAATGTATTCGACGCGGGGTCGGCACGGATTGTCTCGGGTCTCGGCTTCAAGGCGGTGGCAACATCGAGCGGCGGGTTTGCTGGCACGATCGGCCGCCGCGACGGTTTGATCTCACGGGATGAGGCGATTGAACACGCCCGCGTGGTTGTCGATGCGACCGACCTGCCTGTCTCCGCCGATTTGGAGAACGGGTTCGGCGATGCGCCGGAAGCGGTGGCGGAGACGGTGCGCCGAGCCGCCGAAGCGGGCCTCGTCGGTTGCACGATCGAGGATGCGACGAAGGATAAGGCGCAGCCGATTTATCCCTTCGACACCGCCGTCGAACGAATTGCTGCCGGTGTCGCCGCGATGAATGCGCTCGATTTCGATTTCAAACTGACAGGAAGATGCGAGAATTTCCTGCGTGGCAATCCCGACCTGGAAGATACCATTCGCCGCCTGCAGGCATATGAAGCGGCCGGGGCAAAAGTATTGATGGCGCCCGGTTTGCCGGACTTGGACGCGGTGCGGGCAGTATGCGACGCTGTCTCCACGCCGTTCAACTTCATGGTCGGGATTCCCGGGAAGTCGTTCACCTTCGCCGGTCTACAGGAGGCGGGCGTTCGCCGGATCAGCCTCGCGACATCGCTCTACCGGTCGGCCATCAGCGCGATGATCGACGCCGCGAAGGAAGTGCGCGATGAAGGTACGTTCGGTTTTGTCGATACATCGATCCCGACACCCGAGCTTTCGGCCTATATGAAAGGCTAATCCGGCAGCCGGATGCCACTTTCGTCCAAGGTAAAAAACGGGTTCCAGGCGATCTCCCAAACGTGTCCGTCGGGATCGGCGAAAGAGCCGGCATAGCCGCCCCAGAATGTGTCGGCGGGCTCCCTACGTAAGGTGCCACCGGCGCGGACTGCGCCCGCGACCACGTCATCGACATCTGCCTTGCTTGCTTGATTTTGCGCCAAGGTAATGCCGCCATGGACATTTTGCGGGTCGTTGACCGGCGGCAGGTTCTCCTCCGCGGCCAGTTTTGCTCGGTCGTAGAGACCGACGATCATGGCGCCCGCTTGATAGAACGCTACCTCACCGTCGCCGATGGCGGAGGCGCGCCAGCCGAGCCCTTGCTCATAGAATTGACGAGAACGTTGCATATCCGTGACGCCGAGAGAGACGATACTGACCCGTGCGTCCACGAGCTCAAGTTTCCTGAAGGCGCGGCATCAATTCGACGAAATTACAGGGCCGAAAACGATTGTCGAGTTGATGGTGCAGGATGTCGTCCCATCCGTCCTTGCAGGCGCCGGTCGAGCCCGGCAAGGCGAACAGATAGGTGCCTTTGGCGACGCCGGCAACCGCGCGGCTTTGAATCGTTGACGTGCCGATTTTCTGATAGCTGATCCAGCGGAACAACTCGCCGAAGCCCGGAATGTCTTTCTCGCATACCCGTTCGAAGGCTTCAGGTGTCACATCCCGGCCCGTCACGCCCGTGCCGCCCGTGGCGACCACCACATCCACGTCGGGATCGTTGATCCAGGTTTGCAACCGGCTCACGATAGTGTCCGGATCGTCCTTCACGATGGCGCGGTCAGCCAATTGATGTCCGTCTGACTTCAACCGCTCGACCAAGGTATCACCGGAGCGGTCGTCCGATTCCGTGCGCGTATCGGAGACGGTCAGAATGGCGATATTGACCGGCAGGAAAGGCAGGCTTTCGTCAATCGGCACGGTTCGCGACCTTCTTCGTGTTGATGTCGAGGCGATTATAGCGCGGCCATGTGCCTGCCGCGACCGCATCGAGCGATGGCGTCGGTTGCCCGAGCCGATAGCGGTAAATCCACAAATTCGTCAGCACCCGTTCGATGAAAACCCGTGTTTCCCGCGATGGAATACTCTCGATGAACAGCAGGGGATCGTCTTGGTATTCCGATTTGCGCCGCCATTTATTCAAATTGCCCGGGCCACCATTATAGGCGGCGGCGGCGAAAAACAGATTCCCCTCAATCCGGGGAAACTCGAAAAGGTGTTGAATGTATTTCTGCCCCAATTCGATATTGTATTCGGGGTTGAATAGCGCGTGGCGATTGTGGCCGCGAAATCTCTTTCCGGCGATAAATCCGGCGGTGCGCGGCATCAACTGCATGAGGCCTCGGGCACCAACGCGGCTTTTTGCTTTCGGCTTGAAGCCGGACTCTTGCCGGATCAATGCGAAAATCATCGCTCTGTCTACATTATATCCAGAAACGGGTACCCAATCGGGAACTGGGTAGAGCGCCGCGTCGTATTTGTAGCCGCCCCGCGCTTCCAGCAACCGCCCGAGCCGATAGGCAAGGGCGGGAAGATTGGCCTTCGCCGTTAGGCCTAACAGGATGCGCGCCAATTCCGGCGAGAGATTACCAGTAAACCGTTTCAATTCAGTTTCGGCCCGACCCGTCTCCCCAACCTGAATCAAGGCCAGGGCGCGTTTCGCGGCCGGAGCCTGTGAGAGCAAGTTCATTTCGATGGCGCCGAGCTTCGGCATTTCCCATTCGAACGCTGGTGGTTCGCCGAGGGCACGCGCCGCGAGCAATCCGTAGAAGGTCCGGGAATAACGTGCCGCGACGGCCAGCAGCGGATTTACCTGGGCCGGTTGGCGTGCGGCCAAATGCGCACGGGCAGCCCAATATGCCGCTCCCGAGGTAATCCAATCGTCATCCAATTTTGCTGCGATCAGAAGTTCGAAATGACGGGCGGATTGAGCGAATTGTCCGGAACGCCATGCCGCGAGGCCGGACCACCAAAGCGCCATTGGCGCTTTCACACCGGAGCGTGCGATGGCGGGGGCAGTGACTTTCAGCGCCTTTGCGTCATCCTTGGCGTGGTAGTATCCGCGCGCCACGATCGCTAGTGCCCGGTCGTAATTGACCGCGTCGAAGCCGCGCCGGATATCCTTACGCTGCAGACGTTTTAGAGCCTGTGTCGGGCGTCCGCGCCGCACCAGGGATTTAATTTGCCGCGTTACATAACGCGCATGTCGGCGTTGGGCTTTGGTGCCGTAGCGTTTTTTAGAGGATCGACCGGAGCGAACGTCCTCATCGCTCTCGGGCGGCAATGGCCCGAACGAGACACCGAGTGGCCGTTGTGGGGGGCGCCAATTGCCGGGTTTTCGCCGCATCGCTAATTGATAGACGCGCCGCGCGCCGGGATGGTCGGCATAAGCCGTCATCCATTTTTTCAACTCGGCATAGCGCGACCGGTATTTCGTCGGATGCATATAGCGCTGATACAGAACATGCCCCAGGAGCAACGGGTCGGTGAGCTGTTTGACGAGGCCGTCCGCGGCCCGCCATTGGCCGTCTTGTTGCAGCTCGAATATTCGACGATAGAGGTTCGCGTCCGCCGTCGGCAGGATCACCGGCAGGGTCGTCTGCGCATCCCGAACGTCAATTCCGATAGGCAATGCGGCCGTATCGCGCGGCGCATCGTTGGCCTGCACGTCGTGTCCGCCCGCAAAGAGCGCTCCGGCCGCGAGAATCGAGATCGCAGCCCGGCTTTTGAAAAACTCAAGCTTCAAGATTTTCCGCCCCTCGGAGTATCCGTTTTTGAGCCGTACCCTTAAATATAGTCCTACTTGAGAACACGATTCGGTGCAAGGTGACCGCTGGCCGCAGGGAAGGCGAAGCGGAACATTCTGGATTGGTGGATGTGTGTTTCCTTGTCGACTTGAAAATCGCGCTAAAGTAGCCGACTAACCGAAACCATCGAGCTTTTCCTGGATCGAGAGGAAATCGCGCCAGGCTTCCCGTTTTTGCGCCGATTGACGCAGAAGGAACGCCGGGTGGAAGGTCGGCATCGCTGGGATCGGCGTATCAAGACCGTCGCTCGTATAGTCGAACCATTTGCCGCGCAAGCGCATGATGCCCTCTTTGCGGCTCAGCATCGTTTTGGCGGAGCTGCCGCCGAGAAATACCAAGACCTTGGGTTTCGCGAGTTCGATGTGGCGCTGTACGAACGGCAGACAGGCCGCCGTCTCCGCGTCCGTCGGGCTACGATTGCCGGGGGGACGCCAGAACAGGATATTGGAAATGTAGACCGTATCGCGCTCCCGTCCGAGGGCGGCCAACATCCGGTTCAGCAATTGTCCACTGGCGCCGACGAAGGGCAGGCCTTGGCGATCCTCATCGACGCCGGGCGCTTCGCCGATAAGCATCAAATCGGAGGCCGGATCACCGTCGGCGAAGACGGTATTGGTCGCCGTGAATTTAAGGGCGCATCCCTCGAATCCTTCTAAGCGTTCGCGGAGTTCGTCGATTGTTTGCGCGCCCGCCGCGACAGCGATGGCATCGCGGGCGCCTTCAGCGGGGGCTAGCGCCTGTCCGCTCGCTTGGCGCGGCGCGGCCTGCGGCATGTCCTGCGGCGGTTGTACGGCCGGAACGGTGGCGGGCGTCGCGGGAAGTGGTTGTTTCGCCGTCGCGTATCGGTCGACCGGCATCTCGTCGACAACCTCGTCAATACCCATCTCCACGTGCCAGCGCAATGCGTCGAGCGGCGACATTGTTTGTGCGGTTTGATGGTCTTGTGTCATGGCGCGAACGTCCCTTCGTAATATGTATCTACCAAATCCGGGCGCGGTAATATAGAGAACTCGCACGGTTAATTTGAGAATTCGAACGGAGTGAGGTGAGTCGATGGAACGCGAATCGATGGAAGTGGATGTTGTGATCATTGGCGCTGGCCCATCCGGTCTGGCCGCCGCGATCCGTCTGAAACAGCTGGCCGCGGAAGCGGGGCGCGAAATCGAGGTCACGATTCTGGAAAAGGGCTCGGAAGTCGGCGCGCATATTCTATCGGGTGCGGTGCTGGAACCGCGCGCCTTGAACGAGTTGTTCCCGGATTGGAAAGACATGGAGGCACCGCTCAATACTCCGGTGACGTCTGAGCAATTCCTGTATTTGAGCGAGACTGGTGGATATTCCCTGCCGACCTTCCTGTTGCCGCCACCGATGAAGAACCACGGTAATTACATCATCAGTCTGGGCAACCTTTGCCGTTGGTTGGGCGAGCAGGCGGAAGCCTTGGGTGTGGAGATTTATCCGGGGTTTGCCGCTGCGGAGGTCCTCTATAATGACGATGGCTCGGTCAAAGGTGTGGCGACCGGCGATATGGGCGTAACCCGCGAGGGCGAGCAGGGGCCGAACTATCAGGTCGGTATGGAGTTGCACGCCAAATACACCTTCTTTGCCGAAGGGTCCCGCGGCAGCCTCGGCAAGCAATTGATGGCACAGTTCGATCTGCGCGAAGGCGTCGAGCCTCAGACATATGGCCTCGGTATCAAGGAATTGTGGGAGATCGAACCGGAAAAACATAAACAGGGATTGGTGGTTCACAGTACCGGCTGGCCCATCGACAACGATACTTATGGCGGATCGTTCCTTTATCACCTGGAAAACAACCAGGTGGCGGTCGGCTTTGTGGTTGGTCTCGACTACAAGAATCCCTATCTCAGCCCGTTTGAGGAATTTCAGCGCTTTAAGATGCACCCGAAAATCAAACCAACTTTCGAAGGTGGGCGGCGTATCGCTTATGGGGCTCGGGCGTTGAATGAAGGCGGTCTACAGAGCCTACCGAAGCTGACGTTCCCGGGCGGTGTGTTGGTTGGTTGTGAGGCGGGAACGCTCAATACCCCGAAGATCAAAGGCAGCCATACGGCGATGAAATCCGGCATGTTGGCGGCCGAAGCCGCGTTTGCCGCGATCTCGGCGGATCGGGCATCCGACGAATTGGTCGAATATGCCGACGCGTTCAAGAACTCATGGGTATATGAGGAACTACATGCGGCGCGCAATGTACGTCCCGGATTCAAGTGGGGACTGCTCGGTGGTATTTTGCATGCGGGGATCGATCAAGTCCTGCTGCGCGGCAAGGCGCCCTGGACCTTGAAGCACGGCCACGCGGATCACGAGACGACCGGCAATGCCGCCGATTATCAACCGATCGAGTATCCGAAACCGGATGGTGTCGTGTCCTTTGACCGACTGACCAGCGTTTCCTTCTCGGCGACCAATCATGAGGAGGATCAACCGATTCACCTCACCTTGAAGGACGACAGTGTCCCGGTTGACGTCAATCTGGCGAAATACGCCGCGCCGGAGCAGCGCTACTGCCCTGCCGGAGTCTATGAAATTCTCTATGACGATGATGAATCGAACCCCCGGTTGCAGATAAATTCGCAGAACTGCGTTCACTGCAAGACATGCGACATCAAGGATCCAACGCAGAATATCGTTTGGGTGACGCCGGAAGGCGGCGGCGGCCCTAATTATCCGAATATGTAGGCATTGCTCGACTCGGATGGCGGAAACGGTTGCTGGCTTGAGCGAGCCAATTCGGCTATTATTAACGACGATTTTCGCGGCTTTGGCGTCGAGGTAATGACGGCTGAAAATAAAAGTTTAGGTGCCCGTATTCTGCGTGCCGGCGGTGTCTTCCGTTGGGCGGCGGTTATTGGTTTGCTGATGTCTTCGGCGTGTGTTTCGGCGCAAACCGAACCTGCGGCTAAATTGGCCGACGCTAGTCACGTGCGTATTTCCGTCAATGAGACACCGTTCGAAAAATCTATATTCGGCAGCTATTTGGCGGGACGCTTTGCCGAAAAGCACCAAGATTTGGCCGTCGCCGCGGAGTTAATGGCGCGCGTGCTGGAAGACGATCCTGAACAAGATCGATTGATGCGCCGCGCTTTCGTATTGTATCTGGGCGCGGGGCAGGTCGAGCGCGCGATCGAACTCGCGGAACGCATGGCGGAACGTAAAAAGGGCACGACCGTGTC
>JABJCS010000172.1 GCA_018665505.1 Alphaproteobacteria bacterium | reverse complement strand
CTGCTGCTCCTACGGCAGTGATCTGATGGAGGCGTTAATCGATCTCGATCAGATGGACCCGGCCCCCGACCATTTACTGATCGAAACCAGCGGCGTTGGTCTTCCTGACGCCATAGCGGAATCGGTGCAATTGATACCGCGCTACACCATCGATGGCATTGTCGTCCTGGCGGATGCGGAAACTCTGCGCAACCGGGGCGAGGACCGCTATCTGCACGACACGATTACCCGCCAGCTTGCGGCGGCGGATATTGTCATGCTCAACAAGGTCGACCTTTTGGCGCCAGAGGCCGCGGCCGAGACACGCCGATGGCTCGAAGAAAAAATTGCAGAAATTCCAATCGTAGAAACGGTGAACGCGGATGTGCCGTTGGCCGTCGTTTTAGGTGTCGGGCATTTGTTTGACGAGAAGCGGACCAAAACACCTGGCCATCATCACGCCAATCATGAAGCGGATGTGTTTGAGATTGACCGTCCAGTAAATCCCGAGGCGCTTATGGATAGGCTGAGTGCGCAGGCGCTTGGATTGATCCGTGTGAAAGGATTTATCCGATCATCGGACGGCCGGTTTTGCGGTGTTCAATCCGTCGGCCGCCGTTGGGCGGTATCCGAGACATCACCGACCGGCGAAGAGAAGGGTCGTATCGTCTGTATTACCCATATGCCACCGATTGATTCGCAGGCTATCTCCCGGATTATTAACAAGTTGGATTAATGTTCTCGGCGCGCAATCAGCACAACTTCGTCTAGGGTCAAAACCGGATCACCGGTCTTCTGATCGACGATTTCGCTGTGGATGAAGATGACACCGCGCCCCGGTTTGCTTGAGGGGCGTTTGCTCGTGACCCGACGCATAAAGCGTAGGTCGTCGCCGGCCTTCACACCGCGCACAAACCGAATTTTCAATTCAATTCCGCCCATCAAAGCCCATACTTCTCCGAAATCATTGAGCAATTGATGGCCGAGTTTAAACCACAAGCTGATCGTGTAGCCGCCGCTGGCGACCAAATCGCCGAACACTGATTCCTTGGCGAGGTCTTCGTCGACATGGAACGGCCATGGATCGTATTCGTGGGCGAAGGCGAGCATCTCGTCGCGGTCGACGATGATCTGTCCGCCCCATTGTTCGTGGCCGTCGTCCAAATCCTCGTAATAGAGGACCGGCACACCTGGCGGCGCACCGGTCCAACTTGGGCCTTCGCGAATAGGCGTGTCGGTCAAAGTTCGAGGCCGCCGTTCGTTTCGATCCAGCGGGCGATCTCGCTGTTGTCCGCATTGTCGATCAGGTGGTTGCGCGCGGATTGATACATCTCATGGACAGTACTGCCGATCGTCCAGGGCACCTGCATTTCATGGGCGAGGTCGAGCGCCGTCGCCACGTCCTTGATCATCAGATCCATGGAGAAGCCGGAGTTGAACTCGCGGCTGAGCACGTACTCCTTGAGCTTGCCCTCGGTCGCACTGTTCTTGCCGCTCGAGAAGTTCAGGATATCAACCATATTCTGCGGATCGAGGCCGAATTTCTTGCCCACCACCAATGCCTCAATCCCGACCAGAAGGTTGGTCGCGGACAAAACGTTGTTGATTGACTTCATGGCATGAGCGGAGCCGAGGCCGCCGGTCTCGAAGATTTGCCCGCCCATGGTTTCGAGCGCCGGGCGAACCTTCTCGATGTCTTCTTTCTCGCCGCCGACCATGATGGCGATGGTGCCCTCAATGGCGCGGGGCACGCCGCCGGAGACCGGGGCGTCGACCATGCGAATGCCGCGCTCAGCAAGTTCCTTGCCAAGCTCAATGGTGCCCATCGGCGCGGAAGACGACATATCGACCAGAACGGAACCCTCCGACATCCCTTCCGCCACGCCGCCGTCGCCAAGGATGGCGTCTCGGACGATTTTGCCGTTGGGCAGACAGGTAAAGACCGCGTCGGCATCTTGTCCGACCGCCGCCATACCGTTTGCTGGGCGGGCTGTTTCGTATTCCGCGGTGAACGCATCAACCGCCACCTTATTCAGGTCACCGATGATGACTTCGTTCCCACTGCGGGCCAGATTGGCGGCCATGGGACCGCCCATATTACCGATACCAACATATCCAAAGCGCATGCTCATTACTCCTAATCATCTCCGCCGTCGTATTCGGCGAATATTTCCTTGGCAATTTTAAACCCGCTGACGGCGCAAGGGGCCCCCGCGTAGACGCCAATGTGTAATAGGATAGCCGCGATCTCATCCTTGCTGACGCCATTGTTCAGGGCGCCTTTCAGATGAAGGCGCAATTCTTCATGACGCGGCAGGCCGGCTAAGAGGGCCACGTTGATCATGCTGCGCGTCTTTTTATCGATGGTCTCGT
>JABJCS010000171.1 GCA_018665505.1 Alphaproteobacteria bacterium | reverse complement strand
GCCGATTTCGCCATCGTGCTCGCGCGCACTCCGGAAGGTGAGCCGGTGTTGACGATTGCCCTATTGGATGACGTCACATGCGAGCTCATGGACACGGTGGATCCCAGCCGCTCGCACGGCAAATTGCAGTTTAACGGCACACCAGCCGGCATCCTCGGGAATATCGGTGACGGTTGGGTGCTGGCTGAGCGTTTGCTCGACCGGGCGGCCGTGCTTCTTGCATTCGAGCAAGTCGGCGGCGCTCAACGATGTCTTGAGATGGCGGTGGATTACGCCAAAAACCGCTTCGCCTTTGGTCGGCCCATCGGCTCGTTCCAAGCGATCAAACACAAGCTAGCCGATGTATTTATCGCCACAGAATTAGCCCGCAGTCACGCCTATTACGGCGCCTGGGCGCTCTCCACGGATGCACCGGACCTGCCGGTAGCGGCTGCGGCGGCACGTGTCGCGGCAAGCCGGGCATTCTATCTGGCATCCTCGGAAAACATTCAAACCCACGGCGGCATGGGCTTCACATGGGAGCTCGACTGCCACCTTTATTACCGCCGCGCCAAACTGCTGAACCTAGCGCTCGGCGGGGAGAGGCGCTGGAAACACAAATTGGTCTCAAGGCTCGAGAACCGCAATGTCGCAGCCTAACCGGACGGTCTGAGGAGTAACGATTATGGATTTCGACGACACGAATGAAGAAGCCGCGTTCCGGGCCGAGGTAAAAGCGTTTCTGTCTGCCAACGCGGAACTTAAGAAACCCGGCGAAAGCTTCAAAGTCCCCTATGGCGGAGATGGCTTGGTAGAGGTCGCGAAGGAATGGCAGGCCAAGAAAGCTGCCGCCGGTTTTGCCGGTATTACGACACCAGACGCGTATGGCGGACGTGGCGGCACAGCAATGCAGCGGGTCATTTACGATCAAGAGGAAGCCAATTACCTGACCCCCAGAGGTGTCTATGAAATTGGTCTCGGCATGTGCATTCCAACTATGTTGGCGTACGCAACCGAAGAGCAAAAACAACGGTATGCCCCGCCGGCCCTTCGCGGCGAGGAAATTTGGTGTCAATTATTCTCAGAGCCGCAGGCGGGTTCAGACCTCGCCAATTTGCGTCTCAAATCGGAGCGTGACGGCGACAATTGGATTCTAAATGGCCAGAAGATTTGGACGTCGGGAGCGCATTTCTGCGATTACGGCGTCATCGTAACTCGAAGCGATCCGAGCCAAGCCAAGCATAAGGGCCTCACCTACTTCTTCATCGACATGAAGTCGCCCGGCATCGAGTGTCGGCGAATTGATCAGATTTCGGGTATATCGAACTTTAACGAGGTCTTTTTCACCGACGTCCGTGTGCCGGATAGCCAGCGCCTAGGCGAAGTAGGCGACGGTTGGCGGGTATCCTTGACGACGTTGATGAACGAACGTCTTGCTATCGGTGAGCGACCGGCACCGGGATTCGAAGAAGCGCTTGAGTTGGCAAAAGAGATCGAACTGGAAGACGGACCCGCCATCGAAGACGGCGGCGTCCGCGACAAACTCGCCGACTGGTACATCAACGGACGTGGCGTGACGCTAACCCGCTTCCGCAGCCTAACCGCGCTCTCGCGTGGTGAAGATCCGGGCCCGGAGAACTCCATCGGGAAAGCGCTAACGGGAAAAATGCGCCAGGACATTGCGTCTTTCGGAATGGACTTGATGGACGCCGCGGGAATGGTCTCCGATCCTGACTACGCGCCAATGCGGGGCATGTTCCAAGACGCATTGCTCGACGCTCCAAGCGGGCGCATCGCGGGCGGGACGGACGAGATTCTGCGCAATATTATTGCCGAGCGGGTTCTGGGATTGCCGCAAGACATCCGTGTCGATAAGGGTATCCCATATAGCGAGTTAGCAAAAAAAGAGCAGGGATAGTGACCGGCTATTCCGCCGCTGATTTCACCGCTGCCTGACTGCCGTCGAGGGTGACACCTGCATCGAGCATCGCTTCGATTTCAGCGTCGCCGTAGCCCGCTTCGCGCAAGACTTCAACGCTGTGTGCGCCTTGCGCTGCCGGAAGTGTGCGAATTTCCGGCTGCGTTTTGGAAAATGTCGCGGCCGGCCCGACCAATCGGATACGCCCCTCGGTCGGATGGTCGAAAGTTTGAAACAAACCGACCGCCTGCAAATGCGGATCCTCCGCCAACTCGCCGAGAGGAGTCGCGGGACCGTTCGGGATATCGGCCTGATCAAGCGCCTGCAACAGCTTCTCGGTCGACCATTCCGCCACGCATTCGGCGACAATTGCATAGAGATCGCCAATACTCTCGCTCCGCGCCTTGGCGTCATTCACCCTTGGGTCCTCAACCAATTCGGGCCGTTGCATGAGCTCGAAAAATGCCCGCCATTGCTTCGTGTTATAGGGCAGTACGCAAACATGGCCATCCGCTGTCGCATAAGGACGGCGATATTCGACCATCGATCGCTCGTAGCCGGCTTCTCCCAGCGCGGGGTCCCAGCATTGACCGGATTGATGCTCGACCATATTGAAGCCCACCATCGATTCAAGCATCGGCACCTCGACCAATTGTCCCTCGCCGGTGCGTTCCTTATGGAACAGCGCCGCCATCGTCGCATGAACGATGAATTGCGAGCCAATTTTGTCGCAAACCGACGATTTGACGAAACTCGGCGGCCCTTCGCGGCCGCCTTGCATCGCTGCCATGCCGGACATCCCTTGAATGATATCGTCATAGGCCGGGCGCTTCGCATATGGTCCCGCTTGGCCGAAGCCGACCAGCTCCATGTAAACGACGTTTGGATTGACCGCCTTGCAGTCCTCATAACCCAGACCGAGGCGCGCCATCGCGGCCGGCCGCACCGAGCACACAATGGCGTCGACGCTTTCCGCCAATTTCAGATATGCTTTTCGGCCCGCCTCACTTTTTAAATCGAGGACGATGCAGCGTTTATTCCGGTTCGACATTAAGAAGAAATGTCCCATCCCGGCGCTCTTCATCGGCGCGATGGCACGGGTGATATCGCCTTCCGGTGATTCAACCTTGATCACTTCCGCGCCGTAATCGGCCAATATCTGCGTCGCATACGGCCCGAACGCGACCGTTGTCAGATCCAGAATCTTAATGCCGGAAAGCGGTCCCGCCATGGTCTTATCCTCCGTGGAACGTCACGAACTCTTCAAGCGGTTCACGAACCGTCTCGAGCTTATTCACTTCGGCGGTCGTATCCTCGTAGCCGAGGCTCAAGCCGCAATGTACCAGCTGCACATCCGGTAATCCGAGATGCTTTTCAATCAGGGTATGATAACCGGCCCATGCTGCTTGCGGACAGGTATGCAATCCCTGTCCTCGCGCTGCCACGCAAATGTTCTGAATAAACATTCCGTAGTCCAACCAGCTCATCCATCCCATATCGCGATCGATGGTAAAGATCATGCCAACCGGTGCGTTAAAGAACTTAAAATTCTGCGCATGAAACTCACGGGTTTTCTCGTGCTCGCCCTTCCCGATACCGAGCAGACCATACATGTCCCAACCGACTTTACGCCGGCGCGCCAGATAGGGATCGCGGTTCTTCTCAAGATAATGGAGGCGACTAGCTTCGTGCTTCTCGGGCTCGTTCCAGAAGGCGTCGAGCACGGCATCGCATAGCCCCGTCAAGGCGTCGCCCGTCAAAACGTGAACGTGCCAAGGCTGCATATTGGTACCACTCGGCGCGCGCGAGGCGACCTCGAGGATATGAGCCACCGTATCGTGCGACACTGGGTCGGATTTAAACGCTCGCACCGACCGGCGCGACGTGATGGCTTCATCGACGCTCAGCATGCGCCCACTCCAATCTTACTTTGTTCAAACGGGGAAAGTTCGGGTTGAACTGTCTCGCCGCCGCGCGCAAACGCGGCGTCATATCTGCAAATAGTTCATCCGCCGGGCTTTGACAGCCCGATCAGGAGGTCGTGACTAGTGCGGCGAAAGCTTGACGATCTCATCCTTAATCGCAAGCTTTTGTCGTTTCAGATCCGCAATCGCCCCGGTATCCGGCATCGGACGGTTTTCTTGATTTCCAAGTTCCGTCTCCAGTTTCGCATGCTTTTGTTTCAGGGCTTGGACGTGGTCTGTCACTGACATATTCGGACTCCCTAGTGGTCATCGCGCCGTTGACCTCCGGAAGCCTCAGCGATCGTTTGCTCGTCGCATTTTCGACGTCCAGCGATCCGCAGCGCTAATATAAATATTAGCGCGATCCGGTGTCCGTGTCACCCAATCGTCGGAAAAGAATATCGCCAATT
>JABJCS010000170.1 GCA_018665505.1 Alphaproteobacteria bacterium | reverse complement strand
CAGGAAATCCTTGCTCACGCGGCGAACATCCATCCATTGCCGCTGGTCGCGCCGCCGGGGTGCGCGTAGATAGATATTTTCGCCCCGAAGGATCGTCTTCGAAAGTCGGAAGAATGGTAAATCGAACACGGCTGATATCCCCACACGGATGGGAGCAGCTCTATATTGCCAGAGCCGCGACGAGTTGATCGTATTCCATTATTTGGTTCACGGGGCCCACCGCGGCAATTGTCGGTCGTCCGGAAAAGATATTGAGTGCCACGTCACGTACCGCCGCTTGGTCAACGCCCTCGATCTTCGCAACTTGTTCCTCAGTGGTCAGCGGTCGGCCGAAAACCAGCATTTGCTGCGCCATCTGTTCGCACCGTGAACCGGTGGACTCCAGCGACATAAGTGTCGCCGCCTTCAATTGCGTACGTGCACGGTCGATTTCCCGCTCATCAAGCGTGTCGGGCAGACGCCGAATTTCCTCGCAGATCGCCGGCAGCAGCTCGTCCACATCTTCGGGGCCTGTACCGGCATAAATGCCGAACAAGCCGCAGTCGCGATAGAACGACGGATAGGAGTAGATCGAATAGACAAGGCCACGCCGCTCGCGGATTTCCTGGAACAGGCGCGATGACATCCCACCGCCAAACAACGTCGACATGACCGACGTCGCGTAGAACTGATCGTCTTCGTAAGAGAGACCGGAAAAACCGAGCAAAAGATGAACCTGCTCTAACTCACGGTCTTCGAAGTGATGGCCACCTTCATAATGGCCCGCTTCCATCGCTACTTGTGCCTGCGGTGGAATCTTGTCGAAGAGATCAGAGGCTGCCTGGACGAAGGCATCGTGTTCAAGGTTTCCGGCCGCCGACAAGACCATTCGGTCGCCACCATAGCCCGCGCTCATATGCCCCATAATGGTTTCGCGCGGCATATTTCCAACCGTCTCAACACTACCCAACACCGGACGTCCAAGGGGCTGATCGGGGAATGCCACCGTTTGAAAATGATCGAAAATCAGATCGTCCGGCGTGTCGTGCGCTTGGCCGATTTCTTGAATGACAACCGTGCGCTCACGCTCCAGCTCTTCCGCATCGAAAGTTGAGTTCTGCAAGATATCGGACAGGAGATCCAATGCGAGACCGGTATTCTCCTTCAAGACCTTCGCATAATAAGCGGTCTGTTCGCGGCTGGTATAGGCGTTGAGGTGACCACCCACGGATTCGATTTCTTCGACGATGTCCTGAGCGCTGCGACGTTCCGTTCCCTTAAACGCCATATGTTCGAGAAGATGAGCGACGCCGTTTACGTCCGCCGTCTCGTTGCGGGCACCGGTCCCGACCCAGACCCCACATGACACTGTTTCAACGCGCGGCATGCTTTCGGTAACGACACGGATGCCGTTTTCCAAGGTCGACACGTTGACGGTCATGCCGCACCCTGCAGCGATATATGCTGGCGCACATGCGTTTGGATCGCCGCCAGATCGTTCGGCAGCACATCGAAATGTTCCGGACGATCGTGCAGATCAGCGAGATGCGGCGGTAGCTCCGGACGCACACCGGTTGCGGTCTCGACCGCGTCCGGGAATTTCGCCGGATGCGCCGCCGCCTGGGCGATGACGGGGGCACCACCTTGGCGCATTTGCGCCCGACCCGCCGCGATACCGATGGCGGTATGCGGGTCGATCAACTCGCCGGTCGACCCCAATAGGCGTTTCATTTCAGCCATGGTCTCCGTATCGTTGAGGCGAACGGCGGAAATCGTCCCGCGCGCGGTACGGTGCAGATTGTCGCCGACGCTGAGTGTGCCGTCCTTACGGAATTCGGTCATGGCGGACGAAAGGGCGTCGCCGTCGCGTCCGTAGAGATCGAACATGAAGCGTTCGAAATTGCTGGAAACCTGGATATCCATGCTCGGCGAGATGGATTGATGCACGTCGCCCATGGCCAAGGTTCCGGTCTCGAAGAACCGGGTCAGGATATCGTTGCTGTTGGTGCCGATGATGAGCTGGTCAACCGGCAAACCGCAGGCCTTGGCCGCATAGGCGGCGAAGATATTACCGAAATTGCCGGTCGGCACCGCGAAGGAGACCGGTCGGTCTGGCGCACCGATGGAAACGGCGGCGTGAAAATAATAGACGATCTGCGCTGCGATCCGCGCCCAGTTAATCGAATTGACCGCCGACAATCGCGCACCTTCCCGAAAGGACGTGTCGGCGAACATCGCCTTTACCAAATCTTGGCAATCGTCGAATGTCCCTTCGACGGCGATACAATGTACGTTCGCAGACGGCACGGTCGTCATCTGGCGTCGTTGAACTTCGGAGACCCGGCCGTGCGGATAAAGGATAAAGATGTCGATGGCGTCGCGGTCCCGGCAGGCTTCAATGGCCGCGGATCCCGTATCGCCCGAAGTCGCACCAACAATCGTGACCCGCTCGCCGCGACGGCTCAGCACATGGTCGAACAGCCGGCCCAGCAGCTGCATCGGGTAATCCTTGAACGCCAAGGTCGGGCCGTGAAACAGCTCCATCAACCAGATGTCGGAATCAAGCTGTTTGAGGGGCGCCACCGCGCTGTGGGTAAAATCGCGATAACTGTCCTCGACCATATCCGCCAGATCGGCTTCGTCAACGCGACCGCCGAGAAACGGCGTCATCACCCGAACCGCAAGCTCGGCATAGTTCATGCCCTGCATCGAC
This sequence comes from Alphaproteobacteria bacterium, assembly GCA_018665505.1. The sequence goes on along the minus strand of JABJCS010000170.1, from coordinate 7,348 downwards.
CGAATGTCGCGAGCGTCGAAGATCGGCCAAGTTTCCGGAAGATAAAGTCCGCCGTCGCTCGCCAAACCAGCCAACAACACTTCATCGAATTCTAAAGTTGGTGCCTGGCCTCGTGTACTGACGTATCTCACTCTATTCTCGCTCCCCCGTGACGGGCTAACGTATCTCCCGGACCAACCACAGGCAAGCGTGACCACCGCGCGAGTAATTGTCGCGCGGCGACCCGTATTTGTTTATCGTCGGTGTTTTTAGCCGTCACCCTGCGCGATCATATGCACATCGTGCTGCGGATAAGGAATGCTGCATCCGGCCGCTTCGATCTGCACCTTCGCCGACTGATTGAGATCAGTGAGCGTGCCCCAATAATCACCGCTATTTACCCAACAGCGCATGTTGATATTCACCGAGCTGTCGCCCAAGGCCACGACCATCGTCTCCGGCGCCGGGTCTTTCAGCACGCGATCATCGCCCGTCATCAGACCGAGGAGGACGTCGCGCGCCTTGTCGATATCGTCATTGTAGGAAATACCCACCACGACATCGATACGACGCGTGGCGTTGCGGGAGTAATTCGTCACCGAGGCACCCCAAATGGAGCCGTTGGGTATGATTATACAGATACCGTCGGGGGTTTTGAATTCGGTGCTGAATAGACCCAATTCGATCACTGTACCCATCTTGCCCGCGGCGTCGATAAAATCGCCGACTTTAAACGGCCGAAGCAATAACAGCATGATGCCAGCCGCGATATTTTGCAGCGTGCCTTGGAGGGCCAAACCAATGGCGAGGCCTGCGGCACCGAGAACGGCGATAATACTCGTCGTCTGCACGCCGAATTGGGCCAAGACCGCAACGAGGGTGACAATCAGAACAACGTAACGCACGATGTTCGCAAAAAGGGGTTTTAGTGTGCTGTCGACCCGTTCGAAACGATCTAGCCATCGGCGTATCGCCTTGCTTAGTTTGCCCGCAAGCCAATAGCCGACGATAAGGATGACGATTGCCTGGACAATATCCATTCCATAATTCGCGGCGATCTCAACAAAGGCTTCGATGAATTTTTGCATTCCAGTGAGAGTGTCGTTCATTGCGCTTTTTCCAAATAGCGATTGTTTAGGTGGGTCTTAAAAGCCGATGGATCCAAAGCGCGGCCCGTCGCCTTCTTGAGGATTTCATTCGTCGTATAGCGTGCCCCCAAACCATGAACCTTCTCGCGCAGCCAGCGCATCAAAGGCCCAAAATCGCCCGTCGCTAATCCCGATTCTATTTCGGTTTCTTCGCGCTTTGCAGCATCGAATAATTGCGCCGCCGCCATCGCGCCAATGGTATATGTGGGGAAATATCCCCACATACCACAGTACCAATGAATATCTTGAAGACAACCCTGGCTATCGTCCGGTGGAGAGACGCCGAGGAGTTGTTTCATGCCCTCCGACCACGCACCCGGAAGATCTTCGGGGTTTAAGTCACCGTCGATCATCGCGCGTTCCAACCGATACCGTAGAATGACGTGAGCGGGATATGTTACTTCGTCCGCATCGACGCGAATAAAACTGCGCGCGACCCGGGTCGATAATTGATAAAGATTGTCGGATGACCATGCGTCACCCTGTCCCCCGAGCGCGTCACGGGCGATTGGCGCGGCCCATGTAATGAATTCACGCGAGCGACTCGCCTGCATTTCGACGATCAAGGATTGGCTCTCGTGCATACCCAAACCTGGTGTCTCGCCCACCGGTTGATACCGCCAGGCGGCGGGGCGTCCCCGCTCATACATGGCGTGCCCGGTCTCGTGCAAGACCGCCATCATCGCCGACGTAAAGTCGTCCTCGTCATAGCGTGTCGTGATCCGACTGTCCTCAGGAATGCCGCCGGAAAAAGGATGCAGTGTTGTATCGAGCCGACCGGTCCCAAAATCAAACCCCACCGCTTCCGCTAGACGATGGCATAGTGCCTCTTGGAGATGGGTCGGAAAGGGTCCGTCTGGCAAAACGGGAGTCGGCCCGGTTGCTTGGTGGGCTAGTACTTTCTCCAGGAACTCAGGCAGGAAAGCGGCATAATTGTCGAAAAGCTCGTCAACTTGAGCTGTCGTAGCGCCAGGCTCGTATAAATCCATCAGGGCTTCGTAGGGCGGAATGCCAAGGGCTTCGGATTTGGCCTGCGCGGCTTGCCGACCCAAATTCAATAATTCAGTCAGGTGAGGCAATATCGCCGGAAAGTCATTCGCGGGCCGCGCGGTCCGCCATACTGTTTCTGCGGCGGTCTCGGCTCTACTCGTTGCTTCCACGAGGTCGGCGGGTATTGCGGTTCTATGGGTCCAACGGCGGCGCATACGCCGCACATTGGCCGTCCGCCAGTCATCCAATGCGGAGAGTTCACTTTCCGCCGCGTCAAGCGCATCCGCCAACGCTGGGTCCGCCATCATTTCGTGGGATATGAGCTTAAGCGCCGTGATTTGCTGGCCCCGTGCCTCGCTGCTCTCCGGCGGCATCATAACCGACATGTCCCAATTCAGCATGCCGATGGATTCGCTCAACAGGGACAATCGGTGAAACCGTTTTTCCAGATCGGCGTACGCTGCGGTCATGTTAATCGGGCCTAGTTTCCGTCTGCCGATGATAGACGATATAAATGACCAAAAGACCGAAGGCCAAGGCAAACCAAGTGATTGCGTAATGCAAATGATTGTTCCGCAGGTCGACGCGCCATTGATGCCCCACCGGAAATCCGCCCGGCGATTTGTTGGCGGCAAGTATGTAATACCCCTGCAAGGGCGGTAGACCGGCCGCAGCGGTCATGCTCGATGGATCGATATAAAACCATGTGTTGTTGTGGGGTTCGTTCTCAGGCGTGAACATTGCCGACCCCTTCGCCAAGCGAACGATGCCTTCGACAATTACGCCGCCCTTCACCTGTCCTTCGGGACGGGTTTTGGGGTCACGTTTCTCGAATGGTACCCATCCGCGATTTACCAAGACATGACCGCCCCCGTCAGCGCGCTTCAGCAATGTCACGATGTTCAGTCCCGGCTTCCCGTTGAGCGAACGGTTAATGACATAAAATTCTTTGTCGTGCAGATATTCACCTGTCACCGACACCCGTCGGAACTCATAGGATTCGACATTGTCGATCCATGTTGGAAGCGCGATCGGGGCCGCCGTACCGCGCTCCTGCAGGCGTTCGATCAGCGTGTCTTTCCAATTCAGACGATTTACCTGCCAACTGCCGAGGAAGACCAACGCGATCAAAGCTGGAACAGTGAACAAGGTCGGCCATAGTTTTGGTCGAAAACCCATACTAATCCTTAGGATCAAAAGTATTCAGCCCGGTATCACCGGCCTTATTGCGAAATTGCAGAGCGATTAATGTCGCCTTAAACGGTCGCAGAAGTGCGATTGATCCGAGTAGGACAAAAGGCGGCCAGATTACCAGATGAAGCCAGTAGGGCGGCGCGAACGACATCTCAAGCCAAACGGCCAATCCGACGACAATCGGTCCAATCGCAAACATGACGAAAACGGCCGGGCCGTCTCCGCTGTCTTCCGCCTTCAAGTCCAGGTCGCAAATATCACAATTACCGTCGACCGTCAGCAAACCCCGGAAAAGACGCCCATTACCGCAACGCGGGCAGCGGCATCTCAATCCGGCCGAAAAAGGACTGACGGGCGGAAAACTCTGTTTCATACCCGCCGAATCCCAATCGCCGTGATCAGCCACCCCACCAATAGACACAGCAGAACAGGAACAGCCAGACAACATCGACAAAGTGCCAATACCAAGCCGCCGCCTCAAAGCCGAAGTGCTGTTCAGGCGTAAAATGCCCTTTCCGCGCACGGAAGTAGCAAACGATGAGGAAAGTGGTGCCAACAATAACATGGAACCCGTGGAACCCGGTCGCCATATAGAAGGTAGAGCTGTAAATCCCGTCGGAGAATGCGAACGCCGCATGGCTATATTCATACGCCTGCACACCGGTAAACAGGAGGCCGAGTATAATGGTGATGCCCAAGCCCTTGATCAAACCGTCGCGATTGCCTTCCCGAAGCGCGTGATGCGCCCAGGTTACCGTCGCGCCGGACAGCAACAAGATTAGCGTATTCATAAGCGGCAAACCGAAGGGGTCGAAAGTTTCCACTCCTACCGGCGGCCAGACGCCGCCAGCGAAACCTGCCGCTAACACATCATGCGGTAGTTCCTTCGGGTAGAGGCTCGATTCGAAAAAGGCCCAGAAGAATGCAACGAAGAACATCACTTCCGAGCAAATGAACAGTGCCATGCCATAGCGAAGACCGAGCTGAACCACCGGGGAATGATGACCTTCGACTTCCGCCTCCCGGATCACGTCGCGCCACCATACGAACATCGTATAAATGACCAGCAAGAGCCCGGGAACGAAAACGAGCCCTCCAAGCGATGTCAGCATGGGTTCGATACCTTCACCCAGCATGTCCGGATGCAGGTACAGGACGACGCCGAAGGTCAGCAAGAATGCCGCCAGAGCACCGACCGCGGGCCAAGGGCTCGGATCGACCAAGTGATATGGGTGGCTATGACCTTGATGTTCGTCTGTTGTAGCGCTCATCTCGTTTCCTCGCTCTACGCCTGACTTGAGGCTTCTTCCTATTGAATCGACCGCCGCCGGTCTTTCGGTTCGGCTTTGGCACTAACTTGCCGCTCTAATGCCGGTCTTGTCGGCTCATCGACCGGATAGAACGTATATGAAAGGGTAATGGTTTTAACGTCGTCTAGGTTCGGGTCGCTGCTGATTTCCGGGTCGACATAGAATGCAACCGGCATCTCCATCGTCTGACCCGGCGCCAAGGTTTGTTCGGTAAAGCAAAAGCACTCGACCTTACTGAAATACGCTCCGACCTTGAGCGGTGTCACATTGAACGTCGCCGTACCTGTTAAAGGCTGCTTCGATCGATTGGTGGCACGGTAGAACGCAACCGCATTTTCACCCACCTGTAATTCGATCTGGCGCTGGACCGGCTGAAACGACCAGTCGATATTCGTCACCATGGCGTCGAACCGCACCTTGATCGGTCGTTGCGTGACGGTGTCGTTCCTCTCCGCCGCTATTTGTGTCGTCCCGCCATATCCGGTGACCCGGCAAAATAAGTCGTAGAGTGGCACGGCGGCATAGGACATGCCGACCATGCCCATTGCCACGGTCGCGAGCGCAACCACAAGACGACGGTTTTTGCGTCCGAGCGCGCTCATCCCTCACCACTCATCCGAAGAATCGCCACGAGATATAAAACGACAACCCACCCCACCAGCACGGCCATAAGGGCCAAATTCTTGCGCCGCTGCCGCCGCTTCATGTCATTGGACTGATCGTGTTTCTCGTTCGAATCCGTCATGGTCGTTGTGGTCATCCTGTTTGCCCCTCAGACAGTTGTCATCAGGGCATTATCGGCGATAAGGATCGCGAACAATCCGAATAGATAAAAAATCGAGTACCCGAACATTCGCTTCGCCGAGCGGTCGCTCTCATCCCGCCAAACGGCAATCGCCAATGCCAAGAAGATAAGACTAAGAGCCGCTGCAGCAGCACCATATATTGGCCAACCCGCGAAGCCGAAAAAACACGGCGCCAGGCTCAAGGGTACCAGCAATACGGTATAGAACAGCATCTGGCGTTTGGTCTCGCGTGCTCCATGGACCACCGGAAGCATGGGCACACCGGCCGCCGCATAGTCGCCCTTGCGGTAGAGCGCCAAAGCCCAAAAGTGAGGGGGCGTCCAAAAGAAGATCAGCAGAAACAAAATCGCCGCTTCGATACCGACATCCCCGGTAACCGCCGCCCAGCCGATGGCCGGAGGAAAAGCGCCGGCGGCCCCACCGATAACAATGTTCTGCGTAGTCCTCCGCTTCAACCATATCGTATAGACGAAGACGTAAAATAAAACCGCCGCCGCTAGGAGACCGGCCGCGACCGCATTCGTCGCCAGGAACATCAGCATGATCGCGCCGGAGGCGAGAATCACACCAAAGGCCAAGGCTTCAGATGGTTCGACCTTTCCGGTCGGAATTGGTCGGTGGCGTGTCCGTTCCATGACCGCGTCGATATCGCGGTCGTACCACATATTGATCGCCCCGGCTGCGCCGGATGCCACCGCGATGCAGAGGACCGCGACGGCCGCCAATACCGGATGCAGGTCGCCCGGTGCCACGGCAAGTCCCGCGAAGCCGGTGAACACCACCAGCGACATCACACGGGGCTTCAGCAGGGCGAAGTAATCGCGAACTTCGCCCTGTCCCGATACCGATTGATAGGCAGTTTGCGCCAAGATCTACCTCCGGATTGCCGCTGCCGCTATTTGACGTGCGGCAGTTCGTCGAAGCTATGGAACGGCGGCGGAGAGGACACAGTCCACTCCAGCGTTGTCGCTCCTTCGCCCCAATAGTTCTCTTCAACACGCCGACCTGCCTTCAAGGTATAAATCAGCACGAAGACGAAGAAGATCGTGGATGCAAAGGAGATGAACGCACCGATTGACGACACATAATTCCATCCGGCCAAGGCATCCGCATAATCGATGTAGCGGCGCGGCATGCCGGCCAAACCCGAGAAATGCTGCGGGAAGAACGTGATGTTGACGCCGATAAATGTCGTCCAAAAATGCAACCGTCCGGCCCATTCGGGATATTGCCGACCCGACATTTTGCCAATCCAATAGTAAATACCGGCAAAGATGGAGAAAACCGCGCCCAACGATAGGACGTAATGGAAGTGAGCCACGACATAGTAGGTATCGTGCAACACTAGATCGACACCCGCATTCGCGAGAACGACACCGGTCACACCACCGACGGTGAATAGGAAAATAAATCCAATCGCCCATAGCATCGGCGTATCGAAGCGGATTGAGCCGCCCCACATCGTCGCGATCCAACTGAAGATCTTAATGCCTGTCGGCACCGCGATCACCATCGTTGCCAGCGTGAAGTAGGCGCGAACATCAACATCGAAGCCGATCGTGTACATGTGGTGAGCCCACACGACGAAACCGATGACGCCGATGGCCACCATCGCATATGCCATCCCGAGATAACCAAAGACCGGCTTTTTCGAGAAGGTTGAAATGATGTGGCTGACAATACCAAAAGCCGGCAGAATCATGATGTAAACTTCAGGATGGCCAAAGAACCAGAACAAATGCAGGAACAAGATCGGGTCACCACCACCTTCTGGGATAAAGAAGGTTGTGCCAAAGTTACGGTCGGTCAACAGCATGGTGATTGCACCAGCCAGAACTGGGACTGCAAGCAATAGCAAAAATGCAGTGACCAACATGGACCATGCAAACAATGGCATTTTATGCAGAGTCATGCCCGGGGT
>JABJCS010000169.1 GCA_018665505.1 Alphaproteobacteria bacterium | reverse complement strand
CTATACGCGCCATTCCTTGACCGACAAGAACCTCAACCTGTCGCAGCTTCGTGACAATCTCTTCCGGTTTGTGTCGCTTGTGCGCCATCTCTAATCCTCCGTTTCCTCATATTAACGGTGGACCAACTCAACGGGGGAGGAACAATAATACGAATTATTTATTACAAGATTTCGAGTAATAAATCCAAAACTTATCCGCTTGTCCGTGGTACATAAATTGTGACGAACTGAGAAAAGTTCTAAAAACTTATTCGGCGGCAGCAGGAGCCATTGTTACCGGTGAACGCCACGTCTTCAGCAGTGACTCGCGTTCGCCAAGAGCGAGCTCCAGATGTTTTTCCTTTACGTGGCCGTAGCCGCGAATGCGCTCTGGTACGTTGGCGATTTGAAGCGCGAGGGCATGATTGTCGTGGTTGAGGCCCTTGGCAATCTCGACCATCGTTGTTCCGTAATCGGTGGTGAGTTTGCGCTCCATGCGTCGCTCGCCGCTCCAACCGCAAAAATCAAACGGCGTGCCGCGTAGGGTCTTAAGCTTCGCCAGAACGCGCATGGCACTAAAAATCCACGACCCGTAAGTCCGTTTGTCGCGCAGGCCAGTCTCCGGATTAAGTTTGGTGAGGATCGGTGGGGCCAAATGGAACTTTAGTTCGAAATCACCCTGGAAGGCGTTGTGCAACTGATGCTCGAAGCGCCCGTCGCTATAGAGGCGGGCTACTTCGTACTCATCCTTATAGGCCATCAGCTTGTAGGCGTAGCGGGCAACCGCTTCCGCCAGACCCGTCATGCCGGGCGCTTTATCGGCTTCCGCCTTCCGCACTCGCTCGACAAGGGATGTGTATCGCTGCGCATAGGCGTCGTTCTGATAAGCCGTCAGCTCGCGGCTACGATGGGCGACGATCTCATCGACGGTGACCGGCATGTCGCGCTCGACCGCTGTGGCCTCAGCCGCTTGTCGAACCGCGTCCATATCCACGACGGCGCGGCGGCCCCAAGCGAAGGCGGATTTGTTCATGTCGATGGCTACGCCGTTCAGCTCGATAGCCTTCTCAATGGCTTCCGAACTGACCGGGATCAATCCCCGCTGATAAGCGTATCCCAACATGAATAGGTTGGTGCCGATGGAATCGCCGAGTAAGCGCGTCGCCAGTTTCGTTGCTTCGATCTGGTCGATGTTCTTACGGCCCGCCGCCTCGGTCATTCTGTCGGCAATCTCGCCGGTTGGGAATTTGAGGTCCGGGTTCCGCGTGAAGTGACCGGTGATTTGCTCGTGGCCGTTGACGATGACCTGCGTCTTCTCCGGTGACATGACGGAGAGGGCGATATCGCCGCCGGTCACGAGGCTATCACAACCGAGCACCAGATCGGCCGCACCGACGTTTAATTTAACGGCGGTAATATCGTCTTCGCTGGCCGCGAGGCGGATGTGGCTGGTCACCGCGCCGCCTTTTTGCGCCATGCCGAACTGATCCACTGTGGAGAAGACGTTGCCTTCCATGTGCGTTGCCATCGTCAGCAGAGCGCCGATGGTGACGACACCGGTGCCGCCAACTCCGGCCACGAGGACGCTGTAGGTCCGCCCGCCGTCGAAACTGGGTCGGGTAGGCTCGGGTAAAAGCGCCAGATGGGCCGGGACATCGGTGGTCGCCGCCGTGCGTTTCATCTCGCCGCCCATGACGCTGACGAAGCTTGGGCAGAAGCCGTCCGCACAGGAAAAATCCTTATTGCAGGCGGATTGGTCGATCTGTCGCTTGCGCCCGAACGTGGTGTCGAGCGGGACGACGGAAAGGCAGTTGGATTTCTCGTTGCAGTCGCCACAGCCTTCGCAGACCAAGTCGTTGATCAGCATTCGGCGTGGCGGGTCGATCATGGTGCCGCGCTTGCGTCGGCGGCGCTTTTCCGCCGCGCAAGTCTGGTCGTAGATGATCACGGTGACGCCTTTGATCTCGCGCATTTGTCGCTGAACCCGGTCGAGCCCCTGGCGGTGCTCGACCTTGATATCCTTCGGGAACGCGCCAAGCGGATATTTATCCGGCTCGTCGGTCACGACGACAATGTGCTCGACCCCTTCCGCCGCGACCTGGGCGGCGATCGCCATGGGTGTGAGCGGTCCGTCGATGGGCTGGCCGCCG
>JABJCS010000168.1 GCA_018665505.1 Alphaproteobacteria bacterium | reverse complement strand
TACCGCCGAGCCAATTGTTGAAGTACTCCCACGGCTCCGGCCAGAAGGCCGATATACCGCCGGAGATCAACGTTATCTCGAACGTCATTGAAGACGGCAAACCGATCGGGCAATTGGGGGCGAGCGAGGCGTGCTGGCATTCGGATACGGGTTTCGTCGAGAAACCCCCGGCGGGCAGTTTCCTCCACGCAAAGGAACTCCCGAACTCAGGTGGCAACACATCTTTTCTGGATCTTTACGCCGCCTATGAAGCCCTGCCCGAAGACTTGCGTGAAATCGTCGAGGAACGCTGGTCGAAACACGACCCCTCTTACACAAGCGACGGCGTTCTGCGAAAGGATTTCAAGGCCTATCCCGACGCGTCAATGGGTCCCGGCCCGTCCCATCCATTGGTCCGAACCCATCCAGAGACCGGCCGCAAAGCACTCTATCTCGGGCGTCGGTTCAACTCATACATTCTCGGCCTCAGCATCAAGGAGAGCGAAGCTGTCCTCGACCGGCTGTGGGAGCACGCGACGCAGGACCGCTTTCTCTACGAGCACATTTGGTCAATGGGCGACGTGCTGATTTGGGATAACCGCTGCATCATGCACCGCCGCGACTCCTTCGATCCGACTGCGCGCCGTCGCATGCATCGTGCGCAAACAAAAGGCGACCGGCCGTTCCATTGATGGATTGGTAGGCCGTGCCGGCGTCGTCCGTATCAGACCGGCGTAAAACCCGCGCCGTCGAAGCGTTCGCGCATGGCGATCTCTTCCACCGGCAGCCGCTTCAACTTGGTTAACTGTTTGATCGGTTTGCCAAGCGGCACCACCGCACACACCGCGAAGTTTTCCGGGATCGCGAGCAGGTCCTTCACTTTCTGCTCTTCGGCGCAGGCGAGCGTGGTAATCGTGCCGCCATAACCGGCTTGGCGTGCCGCCATCAAGACATTCCAGACGAACGGGTAAATCGAGCCGCCGCTAATTATGCCGACCCGGTCCAGATCCTGGTCCATGGAGGCCACCACCTTAAGGTCGACAATGAAGACTAAGGCAACCGAACATTTCTTGACCGGTTCGGTTAACAAGGACGCGGGCGGCGTCGCTTCGATCTCTTCTGGCGTGCATGATGTCGGCGCGTAGGAGTTCCAGGGATTCTCGCCCACATTGATCTGCGCCATATAGCGCTTGGCGGCGGGTTCGTTCAGGGCGCCCAAGGCGTTCTTGGTGTCCTGATCGCGGATAATGATGATTCGATTCCCTTGACGGTTCCCGCCACTCGGCGCGAACCGCGCATTCTCCAAAATTTCATAGAGCACTTCATCCGGCATTTCCTCACCGGTATAATCGCGCGCGGCGAAAGTCGTGCGCATAACGTCGTAGAGTTCCATTTTATCCTGCCTTAATTGCCACCGAAACGGCACCTATTCTGACCGGCAAGTTACTCCGCCACCTGTGCCGGGCCAAGAAGGCGGTTTGCCGAGCGGAGCCACCCCGCTTAGGATCACCCCATTCAGGGAGAGAGCAATGGTCAACATCGCCCGACAAGGAATGACAATCGCAAAGACTGCGGAACGATTCCAGGCCTCGCAAGTAACTGTCGACAGCCTGCCTGTCATTGACTTCAGCGCGTTTTCCGAAGGTGGCTCGGAGGCCGAAAAACAAGCGACCGCCCAAGAAATTCACGATGCTTGCACCTCCCTGGGTTTTTTCTATCTCTCGCACCATGGATTGCCCGGATCGCACATCCCTGAGACGTTCGAATGGTCGCGGCAATTCTTCACGCTTCCACCGGAAGCGAAGATGAAGGCGGATTCACGGAACAGCGATGCCAATCGCGGCTACAATCCACTCCCTGATGACGATGGAGAACGGCTTTCCACGGGCGCGCCGGATTTCAAGGAGACCTTTGATATGTGCCGCGAAATGCGGCCGGGTGACCCGGAATGGTCAACCGGCTTCATGGGCGCAAACCAGTGGCCTGACCCCGAGGATATTCCGGGCTTCTCGGATTTCATGCGAAATTGCCTGGCACTGCGGCTTGGCCTCATGCGCCGGATTATGCAGGCGATCGCCATCGGCCTCGATCTGCCGCAAGACTATTTCGATGCGGCGCATCGGTATCCCGGCGTGACCATGCGTCTCTTGCACCATCCACCGATCAATATCGAAGAGCGCGACGAGACGCAGTGGAGTGTGGCGACACATGCGGATTACGGCAGTCTTACCATATTGGCGCAAACCCATGATGGCCTTCAGGTGATGAACCCGGCCGGAAAATGGTTGGCGATCCCGCCCGTTCCCGGCGCCTTCGTCGTGAATGTCGGAAACTTATTGGCGCGCTGGACAAACGATCTGTTCTTGTCGAGCGTTCACCGGGTCGCGAATTTGACCGGCGAATCGCGCATATCAACACCTATGTTTTTGATGCCCCAAGGGAACTTTCCGGTAGAATGCGTTCCGACATGTTACAGCGACACGAATCCACCGCGC
>JABJCS010000167.1 GCA_018665505.1 Alphaproteobacteria bacterium | reverse complement strand
CGTGGCGCGCGCCACTCATCCCCTACATGATTGTCGCCTCCGGATTGCTCGAAGGCATGGGATTGCTGGCCTTCATGGTCGGCCTACCCAACGGGTTCCCGATCGAAGCAAGCGACGTTGCCAAGCCCGCTATCGTCCTCATCATCGTCAACGCGGTCCTTTGGCAAACCTATCGCAACGGCCTGGCGAAACACGGCGTGCCGCCCCTCGCACGTGAGGCCATCGCGGAATGTGATCATGCGATCCGCTATGGCGGGCACTGGGTCGCCGTCGTGCTCTTCGCGCTCTCCGTTATGTTACCGCAAATTCCGCTCTCGATAATGACCATCGCCGGGGTCGCCTTGATCGGCGGCGGCGCGTTCTGGAAATGGACAGTGATCCTGCGTGCCGGATATTTCCAAGGCTTCCATCTCGCAAGAACACCGCAACGCGGCTCCGGCAAATTCGCCGCGCCGGCGCGGTTGGATGGTTGGCGGCGGTAACAATGGATTTGCCATTTGCCTCCCGCGAACGAACATCGTAAGGCAACGCGGCGATAACAAACGTAAGGTGTATTGGCATGAACGGTCCGCTCGACGGTCTCAAGGTATTCGATCTCACACGTGTTCTAGCGGGTCCGCATTGCACACAGCTGCTGGGCGATCTCGGCGCTGAGGTCATCAAGGTGGAACGGCCGGGGTCCGGCGACGATACGCGCGGTTTCGCGCCGCCCTTCCAGCGCGACGACAAGGGCGAAGACACCAGCGAGAGCGCCTATTACACCGGTGCCAACCGCAACAAACGCTCGATCACCATTGATATCGGGACTGCCGAGGGACAGGCACTGGCCAAAAAGCTCATGGCCGATTGCGACATCCTGGTGGAGAACTTCAAGGCCGGTACCTTGGACCGTTACGGCCTTGGCTATGAACAATTGAAAGCCGAGTTCCCACGCCTGATTTATTGTTCGATCACGGGCTTTGGCCAGACCGGCCCCTATGCGCCGCGCCCCGGCTATGACGGATTGATCCAGGCCATGGGCGGCGTGATGAGCCTCACCGGCGTGCCGGATGGTGAGCCGATGAAAGTAGCCGTGCCGATCTGCGATCTGATGGCCGGAATGTACGCTAGTGTCGGCATCCTCGCCGCTGTGCGTCACCAGGCGGAAACCGGCGAGGGACAGTTCATCGATATCGGCATGCTCGACACCCATGTGGGTTGGCTCGCGAATCAAGGGATGAACTATCTCGCGACCGGGGAGAACCCGGAGCGGATCGGCAATCAGCACCCAAACATCCTGCCTTATCAAGTGATGCCCACGTCGGACGGCTATATCGTGCTGTCGGTCGGCAACGACCCGACCTTCGCACGTTTCTGCAAGCTTGCCGAATGCGAAGAATTGTTGGAAGACGAGCGCTTTCAAACCAACGCGGCCCGCGTGTCAAACCGCGACCTTGTCACGGAGACGCTGAACGAGATCACCAAGAAGAAGCCGTCCGAATGGTGGCTTGAAAACTTGGAGAAAGAAAAGATCGGCTCCGGCCCAATCAACACTCTGGAGCAGGTCTTCGCCGACCCCCATGTAATTGCCCGCGAGATGGTGATCGAGATGGATCACCCGGCAACCGGCAGCAAGCCGATGAAGCTCATCGCAAACCCGATCAAACTCAGCGCGACCCCGCCAACCTACCGCAAGCCGCCGCCGCTCCTCGGGCAACACACCGACGAGGTCCTGCAAGAGGCCGGTTTGTCGGCGGACGAGATCGCCAAGCTGAAGGAAGACGGAACGGTATAGCCTATCGGCGTGCGCTGAAGGAAGATGCCGTATGTTCATCGAAACACTCCTCCCTCTCGGTAAGGTCGACCCCGGCCTCCGCGCCGCCGAACAACCGTTCGATATTTCGTCCGTTTCATCCGATGCGGCACTCGTCGAATCGCTGGGATATGACCGCCTCGTCTTCGAGGAAACCAAGGACGACCCCTTCGTCATCATGGCGCTGGCGGCGCAAGCGACTACCACACTCGGGCTTG
>JABJCS010000166.1 GCA_018665505.1 Alphaproteobacteria bacterium | reverse complement strand
GAAACTGTCGCCGGAGACCCGAAAACTGTTCAAGAAACACACACCACCGGTATCATATATACCCGTCGAAGCGGCACACCCGCGCGACGGTCAGCGCGGTTGGCGAAGTAACATGTGATGGTACTGCTCCGATGCTATCCAGATTTAACTTTACAGCGGTTTGACATCGGGCTATCGCCACGCCACCTACTAGCCTAGGGACAGTATGCAGGAAGGGTCGATGCGATGACGGGTCTGGTCAGTCATTCCATTCAACGGCGCAAGAGTATTGCGGTGAAGGTCGGTTCGGTGACCGTCGGTGGCGACGCGCCGATTGTGGTGCAATCGATGACGAACACCGACACGGCGGATGCCGACGGCACGGCGGCGCAGATTGAAGCGTTGCATCGTGCGGGATCCGAATTGGTGCGCATCACCGTGGACCGCGAGGAAGCGGCCCAGGCGGTCCCTTATATTAAGGAAAAGCTGCTGGCGCGGGGTATCGATGTCCCGATCGTCGGCGACTTCCACTATGTCGGCCACACATTGCTGAAGAAGTACCCGGCATGCGCTGAAGCGCTCGATAAATACCGTATCAATCCGGGGAATGTCGGGTTCCGCGAGAAACGCGACACGCAATTCTCCTCCATGATCGAAACTGCACTGGAATACGACCGCCCGGTGCGGATCGGCGTCAATTGGGGCAGCCTCGACCAAGATCTACTCGCCCATATGATGGATGAGAACGGCAAGCTGCAGACGCCCGCCGCCGCGTCAGATGTGATGCATGAAGCGCTGGTCGTCTCCGCTATCGAGAACGCGAAGCGGGCGGAAGACCTCGGCATGGGGAAGGATAAGATCATCCTCTCCTGCAAGGTCAGCGAAGTGCAGTCGTTGATCTCCGTCTATACGGAGATGGCAAAGCGCGGCGACTATTGCATGCATCTGGGTCTTACCGAAGCGGGCATGGGCTCCAAGGGTATCGTCGCGTCGACGGCGGCGCTGGCGGTCCTATTGCAACAGGGGATTGGCGACACGATCCGCATTTCGTTGACGCCGGAGCCTGGTGGTGATCGGACGGAAGAAGTGACCGTGGCGCAACAAATTCTGCAGACCATGGGCTTCCGCGCCTTCATGCCGTTGGTCACGTCGTGCCCCGGCTGCGGCCGCACCACCAGCACGGTGTTTCAGGACTTGGCCGGCAAGATTCAGGGCTACGTTCGCACTCGCATGCCGGAATGGCGCGAGAGCTACGTCGGTGTCGAGGAAATGAAACTCGCCGTGATGGGCTGCATCGTCAACGGCCCCGGCGAGTCGAAACACGCCGATATCGGCATCAGCCTTCCCGGTACCGGCGAAACACCGACGGCCCCAGTCTTCATCGACGGAGAGAAGCGTATGACCCTGCGCGGCGAAGGCCTGGCCGAGCAGTTCCAGAATATCGTCGAGGATTACGTGTCGCAGAAATACGAAAAGCGGGTCTAACCGCCGGGCTGCCTCTCGCCAGTACTGCAATTATTCTGGTGCTGTTTGCAGACGTTCTTGCCCGTATTATAGAGCGCGCGACCAACTTCCTCTCGGGAACACGCACCGAGAAGCATTGTGCCGATGGCGGCGAGAGATAGCCAAATTGTGAACTGCTTTCGCATTTCCTCCGTTTAGCAAGAAAGACTCCCCGTTTTCCACCTTTAAATTACATTGCTAGACGGGCTAGACGGAAAATTCTTCTGGCCTCCAGCGGCAGGGTTTTGCATGCTGACATTTAAGAATAAGGGGAACGTACCGAAACAGGTGCACCGGGGGGAAGATGGCCGAGCCGATACTCGAGGTCGAAGACCTCACCATCAGTTTTCAGCTGAAGCACGGCGAATTGCGTGCAGTGGATGGGGTCTCTTTTTCGATCGACAAAGGGGAGACCTTCGGGCTCGTCGGCGAATCGGGATCCGGTAAAACCGTCACCGCTCGATCGATCATGCGGCTCATACCGATGCCGCCGGGTGAGCTGGTCAAGGGATCGGTGCGCTACGAAGGGAGGGACGTCTAAGGCCTCTCCGATGCGGAAATACGGGAGTTGCGCGGCACCAATATCGCAATGGTGTTTCAAGAGCCGATGAGCGCGCTCAACCCTGTCTTCACGGTCGGCGCGCAGATCACCGACGCCTTGCAAACCAATCTGGGAATGGACGCGCGATCGGCACGAGACCGCTGTAAGGAATTGATGTCGCTGGTGGGTATTCCGTCGCCTGAGCAGCGGATCGACAGCTACGTTCACGAATTTTCCGGCGGTATGCGTCAGCGCGTGATGCTGGCAATGGCGCTCAGTTGCGATCCGAATTTGCTCATCGCGGACGAGCCGACGACGGCGCTCGACGTCACGATCCAAGCGACGATCCTAGAGTTGATCGAAAGTATGATCGAACGCTTCGATATGTCGTTGATTTTCATCACCCATAATCTCGGCGTCGTGGCGCATGCCTGCGACTCCATCGGCGTCATGTATGCCTCGCATTTGGTGGAGCTCGGCAAGAAAAGTGAAATCTTTAAAAACCCACAGCACCCATACACAGTGGGTTTGCTGAATTTGATTCCACGCCTGGATACGCAATCAAAATATCTCACGCCGATCAAAGGGTTGGTCTGCAATATGATGGATCCACCGACCGGATGTAAGTTCAATCCACGCTGCGATCATGCGATGGATATCTGCCGGCAAGAGATACCGAAGATGAAGGAAGTGACGCCCGGCCACTTCGCCGCCTGTCACCTTCACGATCAGAGTTGAGCCATGTCTGAAGCCATCGGAAATGACGACACGCTGTTGGAGGTGAAAGACCTCACCAAGCATTTCATGTTGAAGTCGGATATGTATTCGAAACTGGCCGGCGAAAAGACGCAGGCGCTAAAAGCCGTCGACGGTATCGACTTCCATATCCGCAAGGGTGAAGTCTTGGGCCTGGTCGGTGAATCCGGCTGTGGTAAGTCGACGACCGCGCGCCTGATTACCCGCTTGATCGAGCCGACCTCGGGTGAAGTCATCCTCAAGGGCGAGGACCTGCTCGCGTTCGACCGCGAAAAGATGCAGGACGTCCGTAAGGAAATTCAGCTGGTCTTCCAGGATCCGTATAGCTCGCTCAACCCGCGCAAGACGATCATGCAGATGCTGAGCCGTCCGCTGGAAATCCATAATCTTGCCTCGAATTGGAAAGAGAAGCGCGAGCGGGTACTAGAACTGTTGAGTTATGTCGGGTTAGGCGTCGAGCATATCGATCGCTATCCGCATGAGTTTTCAGGGGGGCAGCGTCAACGCATCGCCATCGCGCGGGCCCTGTCGGTGAATCCGGAATTGGTGATCGGCGATGAGCCGGTCTCCGCTCTCGACGTCTCTATTCAGGCGCAAATCTTGAACTTGTTCCGTGATTTACAAGAACAGTTCGATCTGACCTACCTGTTCATCGCGCACGACCTGAGCGTTATCCGCACATCAGCGACCGGGTCGCGGTGATGTATGTGGGCAAGATCGTGGAGACCGGAACGGCGGCTGAACTCTTCAGCGAACCGATCCACCCCTATACCAAGGCGCTACTGATGGCGGTGCCGGAAGCGGACCCGGACAAACCGCCGCCGAAACTGACGCTCAAGGGTGAGGTGACGACACCGATCGACCCGCCGCCCGGCTGTCGTCTTTGTACGCGGTGCCCGATCGAGACGCCGATCTGCTCGCAAGATACGCCTGTCTTGGAAGATAAGGTGCGGGGCGTTTCGTCGCCTGTCATAACGTTTGAGGCGAAGGGGCTCCGACCTCGCCTGCAATCTCCGAAAAGGAAAGCGAATGCGCCTGATACGCTGTGCTTCGGCAATCGTTTTCTGTGCCTTGATGGCATCCACCGGCCATGCCGCAGAGACACGCGGGTTGACGTTGAACGTGAAAGCAACGGAGGCTACCGACGCGCCCATTGTCGAGACGGTGGAACTCTATTCGGACTCCCACGCGTTGGTCATCGGTATCGACAGCTATTCCGATCCGTCTTGGCCACGCCTCTCCCAGGCCCGCAAGGACGCGCGAAAGGTAGCGGCGGCGCTCAAGGCGAAGGGGTTTTTGGTAACCTTGAAGGTGGACCTGAATGCGGATGATTTGGAGCGGGCCTTCGAGGATTTTTTTATCGATAAAGGCGGCGATCCGGACGCGCGGCTCTTTGTGTGGTTCGCGGGTCACGGGCACACCGTGGACGGGGAAGGGTTCCTCATCCCGGCGAACGGAGCGGGGCCTGGCGATCGACCGCAGTTCCTGCGCAAATCCCTGTCGTTGCGCGATTTCGGTAAATTCGTGCGGCTGGCTAAATCCAAGCACGTGTTCACCGTTTTTGATTCCTGTTTTTCCGGAACAATCTTCAACGTCGCGCGTTCCGCGCCTCCGGCCCAGATAATGCGCATTACGACAAAGCCGGTGCGCCAGTTCCTGACATCGGGAGATGAGGGTCAGAAGGTCTCGGACGATGGCACATTCGCAACCCTATTCGTCGACGCGTTGAACGCCGACCGGCGCGCCGACGGCAACGGCGATGGGTATCTTACCGCGTCGGAGATCGGCGCCTTTCTCGATAATAGTATCTCGAACCTCACGCAGAATGCGCAGACACCGCGGTTCGGTGCATTACGCGACCCGTATTACGATCAGGGTGATTTTGTCTTTCAATTGGCATCGGCACCGACAGCAGTCACGGGCCGTCCGTCGCAACCGCGCCAGGCTCCGGCGCCCGCCCCGTCCATCGACCGGGAGGCACTGTTTTGGCAATCGATCCAAGGGAGCGACGATGCGGCGTCTTATACGGCCTACTTGAAAAAATATCCAAACGGGGCGTTCTCGGATTTAGCCCGTTTGAAGGTTAAGAAGCTAACGCCGAAGAAAGTTGCCGTCGCACGACCACCTAAGCTCAAGCCAAAACCCAAACCGCGTTTGACGCGGGCACCCGTCCATCAATGCGATCATCTTGCCGCCGATCCCGAGGACGAACATAAGGTCGCTCCGGGAGTTTTGCCGGCGGATTTTGGGGATGCGGGAGCCGCAATAGCGGCTTGCCAACGCGCGACCACAGCATTTCCCGAAGAAATGCGATTCGTGCATCAGCTCGCTCGTGCATTGGAAGCGGGTCAAAAATCGAAAGACGCAATCTTCTATTATGAAAAAGCCGCCAATCGGGGGCATGCCATGGCGCAATTGAGTTTATCCTTCGGTCATATTATGGGCAAAAACCTGCCGAAGGATGAGCAGAAAGCGTTGGAGTGGGCGCGGAAAGCGGCGGATAAAGGAACCCCCGACGCTGCTCAATTTCTTGAGCTCATCGATAAGGAATTAGCGAAGTAGCGGAATTCGGTGACAGTCACTTATATCGCGATAAAAGTGACTGTCACCGATTAAACCTACCGCTCGGTGATCCTCGGATCGAGGATGTCGCGTAGGCCGTCACCGAACAGGTTGAAGGCCAGCACCGTGTAGCAGATCATCAAACCCGGCCAGACCGCGATCATGGGTGCTTTCTCCATGTAGTCGCGTGCCGATGCCAAATCCGCGCCCCAATCTGGTGTGGGCGGCGGTGAGCCGAGTCCTAGGAACGACAGGGCCGCGATGATCAATATCACGAAGCCCAAGCGGACCGTCGCATTAACGATCAACGGAGAGACAATATTCGGCAGGATTTGTCGGAGTGCAATATAGGTATCCCGCTCGCCCATCACATGGGCCGCCTCGACGTATTCGCGTTTCTTCTCGCTCAAGACGGAGCCGCGCGCCAGCCGAGCGACTTCCGGAAAGAATGCAAATCCCAATGCGAAAATGAGGATGAGGTCGTTATAAACCCCCTCGAGCTTCCATTCCCGCGCCAGGGTCACAATCAGCAGGTAGAGTAGGAGCCCTGGAAAGGCTAGAAGACCATCCACCACGCGCATTCCCACCGTATCGGTCCAGCCGCCGTAATAGCCGGAGAGAACACCGTAGGGGATGCCGATCATCAAACCGAACGCGACCGCGAGTAGGCTAATCGCGACGAGTCGTCGGCCACCCCAGAGCAGCCGCGAGTATATATCGCGGCCCAGTCTGTCAGTGCCAAGGACATGCTCTGCGCTCGGTGGCGCCAGCCTCGCCCTGTAATCCTGTTTGATAGGATCCCAGCTGGTGATCCACGGTGTAAGGATTAGGAAGACCGCCAGCACCGAGAGCATCGCGAAGCCGCACAGCGCGGTCTTACTCTTACGTAGTTCGTACCACGCGTTTCCGAACCATTCCCGGACCACGCCGATGCGCTCACCGAGGGTAGGTGGCTCAATTACAACGGCGTCTCTGCTACCGCTATGACCAACATCTAAATTTGTCATGTTTCGCCCCCTAACCCAATTCGACCCGCGGATTCAGATATCGATACGTCAGGTCAACCAACAAGTTGATGATGACGACGATGATACCCAAAACCAGAACACCCGCTTGGATCAACGGATAGTCGCGTTGGATGATTGCTTCGAAAATGGCGCGTCCGATTCCAGGCCAGGCGAAGATCGATTCCAGAACCACCGTGCCCCCCAGCACAGATTAGCCAGTTGCAAGCCACTGATGGTGATGGTCGGGATCATCGCATTGCGAAGCGTGTATTTATAGATGACCTTGTTTTCGCTGAACCCGAGCGAGCGTCCCGTGTCCACATACTCTTTGTTCATTTCGTCGAGCATGCTGGAGCGCGTCAGCCGCGTTGTGTAAGCGGCTTGACGGAAACCGACGGCCATCGCTGGAAGGATCAGATACAGCAGACTTTGTTTAAGATCGACAAAGGGGCTGATATAGCCTGACGACGGGAGCCAACCGAGATAGAGCGAAAACACCAGGACGCACATAATGGCGAACCAAAACTCGGGAATCGAGATTCCCGCGAGCGACGTCACCTGGGCCGCATAGTCGGTTGGTGTGTTTCTTCGGATGGCCGCCAAAGTTCCCAATGGAATGGCAATGATCATGGAGATACTGATCCCAACAACCGCGAGATAGACTGTCGCAGGGATGCCTTCGAGCAATTCTTGTGTGACGGGTCGGCGCGTAATCAGTGATTTTCCGAATTCACCCTGTACGGCGCGAAAGAGCCACTTGCCGTATTGAACGTAAATCGGTTTATCGAGGCCAAATTCCTTCTCCAGCGCTGCGCGCACTTCCGGATCTTCGACGTCTTCCTCACCGATCATCGTGTCGATGATATCGCCCGGCAATAATTGGACGAAGGTGAAGACCACCACCGTCAATACGAAGAGAACGGGAATGAGATGGAGAATTCGGCGGATTAAGTATGCGAGCATATATCGGGCTCCCCCCAGGACTTAGTCGATTAGCCCTAAACCTCTGTCAGTTCGCCGCGACGCTCGTTTAGTGCGTCGCGGCGAGTGACATTCTTCCTTTCTTCGGACGCCCTTCTTACGAGGTGCTGTCCAGCCATGCCGTCCGCAGTCCGCCCTGAGCATATTGGAACGGTCCCGGGAAAGCCGGCTCGTAGCCTTTCAAGTTCTTCACGCCTGCTTCCAAGAGCGGAATGTAGTGCGTGTAGATCAACGGCACATCGGTGTTAATGATGCTATCGATATCGGCATACATCTGACGCCGCTTGTCTTGATCGAGCTCCACCTTTGCGGCGGTGATGATCTGATCGACGTTCTCATTGACGTAGCCATAGCGCGTCTTGTTGGTCGGCGATGTTGAGTGGAAAGCCCGTGCGTACCAGGCATCCGGATCCATCCGGTAGCTGTTCGCAGAGGAATCCATGTTGAAGTCGCCCTTTTTGTACTTCGCCCGCAGCACCGGATTCGGGTGAATCTCGAAGCTGACGTTGAAGCCGGCTTGTTGCAGCATGGAGTGAACAATCTCGCCGGTTTGGTTCATGTACGCATAAGCATCGCGCGCCACGATCAGGAGTTTGACGTCCGAACCGCCTGCTTTCTTCAGCAAGGATTTCGCCTTGTCCGGATCGAATTCCGGCCAGGATTTGACGTTGTCCGAATGCCAGGGGCTGCTCTTGTAATAGAAGCTTTTCGCAATGCTGCCCTGAGAGTGGAAGATCGCCTGATGGATACCTTCGTGGTCGATGGCGTGCGCTGCAGCTTGCCGCAACATGTGGGCGTTCGGATTGTCTTTCGGCGAGAACGGGCCGTTTTTCATGTTGAACGACACATAACCGGTACCAACCTGACTGACGTCCCAAGTGTTGAACTTGTCCGAATAGTTCTTCTTGAAATCGCCCATATCCGCATAGGCCATGTTGTCGATCAATTCGACTTCGCCGGTCCTAAGCGCGGTCAGACGAACGCGATCTTCTTTCTTCGGCTTGCCGATAACGCCGTCGAGATACGGCAGGCTGTTGCCTTGCGCGTCGGTCTCCCAGAAATTCTCGAAACGCACCATTTCCGTGGTGTCGAACCGCTTCCAGCTCTTGAATTTGAAAGGGCCGCAACCTTGCGGATTGGTATCGGCGGTATCGACCGACCCTGGCGCCATCAGGTTAATCGGATAGTAGATGAGATTGGCGAGAAAGATCGCGCTCGGGTTTTTAAGGTGTACATGGACGGTGTATTTGTCACCGACCGTAACGCGCTCCACATCGGAAATCGCGGAGCGGGTGAAAGCGTGACCGATCTTTGGATCTTTGATGCGCTCTAGGTTCCATTTAATGGATTGGGCATCGATTGTTTGACCGTTATGGTATTCCGCACCTTTGCGAAGTTTAAAGGTATAGGTCTTCAGGTCTTTCGAAATGTCCCAAGACTCGGCGATGCCGGGCTTGATGTTCATATTAGCATCGAAATCCAACAACCCGTTCGTCGTGGCCGCGAGCGGCGACGAGACGTAGTAGAGAATGTTGCGATGCGGATCGAGACCGCGCGCATCTGAGCGCGTGGCGAAACGAACCGTGCCGCCGCGCTTCGGGTGACGTTTCGCGGCATTTGCGATGCCTGGATCCATACCCATGGCCGCGGCACCGGCCACAGCCCCAGAGGCCGCTAGAAACTGGCGTCGTGTCGTCTGTCCGTATTCTTTTTGTGCCGGTCGCTAGTTGTGTTCGATGTACAGGCTGTCGAACCGGCTATCGCGCTTTGCGACTTACAGAAGTAAGCTTAACACGTTCGGCGTGTGATTGAAGTGGAATCCACCAAAATTTGAGAAATTGACGTATTGGTGATTTGCCGGGAAATTTCGGTTTTGGTCCGTGCAAGGAGTATTCGAAACCCATGAAGGAGTTTCTAAAACCGCCGTTCGTGCCACCGTTTTGGCTCTTGCTCGCGGTGATTGCCATGGTGTCCTTGGACCAAGTTCAGGGACAGGCGGTATGGATTATGGCGCCGTATTCCCATGCCGGATGGGTATTGATCGGGGCCGGCTTGTCGGTGGCGCTCTATGTCGACCTGATCTTCAAACGGAAGGGCACCACGATCCTACCTTTTCGCCAATCGAGCGCCTTGGTGATGACGGGACCGTTCCGCATTTCCCGCAATCCGATCTATGTTGGGATGGCGGCGGCGTTGCTCGGACTCAGCATGATGCTCGGCACGGCATGGCCGTTCGGCGCGGTGCCGATCTTCGTCTGGGTGATCGATCGGTATTTTATCCGGCGCGAGGAAGCGATGCTCGAAGCGGCCTTCGGGGCGGACTACCGGGATTATAAAGCCCGGGTCCGCCGCTGGATTTAAAAGCGCCCGTTACCAGGCTCCTGTGTTCTCCATTGATTTCCACGGCTCAGCCGCTTCCTTGGCGCCGCCTTTT
>JABJCS010000165.1 GCA_018665505.1 Alphaproteobacteria bacterium | reverse complement strand
GACCGCGCCGATATCCTGCCTATTATGCGCGATAGTGCCCCTGTGGCGGAACTGGTAGACGCGCGGGATTCAAAATCCCGTTCCCGCAAGGGAGTGTCGGTTCGATTCCGACTGGGGGCACCATCTTTTTTATTTCCGCAATCGGATTTCTACCGAATTGACCCATATCGATGGGAAACTGATACGGGAGACTCGACTCATGACCGCCACTGCCGCTCTGTTACATGAAGTCAACGCGTTCAATCTTTCCGCCGCGTCGGAGAACAAAATTCACGACGATACAGTCGCACAGAAATTCGGGTTTCAGGGCGGGCTCGTGCCTGGCGTCGAGATCTATGCGTATATGACCAATCTACCGGTGCGGCAGTTCGGCGCCGACTGGCTTTCGGGTGGTAGTCTGGATTGCAGATTCCAGAAGCCGGTTTATGACGGACGTACCGCTGTCGCATCCGGACAGTTGGAGGATGACGGCAGTATCACGCTGAAAGTCGAGTCAGAAGGCGTGCTTTGCGGTAGCGGTTCGGCATCGATGGGACAGCGTCGCACCGCGCCCGACGTCAAAACCTATGCGGTCGCGGCGCTGCCCGACTACGACACGCGGCCCGCCGCCGCCGCGGAAGCGCTGGTGGAGAGACAGGTTATGGGCACGTTCGAGCAGATCATGAACGCAGATGAACTCGGCCAATATCTGGTCGACGTGCGGGAGGATTTAGACCTCTACGCGGCGGAGGAAATTGTCCATCCGGGTTGGCTGTTGCGGCTCGGCAACCGGGCACTTTCGATGAATGTTAAGCTCGGCCCGTGGATTCACGTCGGCAGCAAGGTGACGAACTTCGCCACCGCCCATTACGACGATACGATTCAATCCCGCGCCACAGTCGCCCGCGCATACGAGCATAAAGGCCACCGATTCGTTGAGCTCGACGTGTTGCTGGTCGCGAACGGCGAGACCGCGGTGGCGCAGATCGATCACACGGCGATCTATCGACCGCGCCAAGTCGCCGAGGCGTCATAGCCCGCGCTATCGCTTCCGCAGCCAGAGGCTGGATTCGCGCGCACCGGCGATCAACGGCAATTCTCCCGCAACCGATTGCGCAATCGCGTCGCCCAAACGGCGGACAGCATGTGCGGATGAGAATTCGATTTGCCAATCGCCGCTCGAGAGTAGGCCTGCCACGGCGCTTTGTTCATTATAGCGTCGGTGCGCCCAGTCCGACGGATAATCATTCGGCAGAAATATGTCGTGAAAATGCACCAAGAGACCGGAGGGGAGCGGCGGCAAAATGTGTCCCATCAACCGCGCGACATCTGAGCCGGGTGCAAGCACATGACTGGAATCGACAAATAGAATGTCGCCGATCCTTAGGCTCCCAAAGAGCGATAACGGTATATCTTGCAATGGCTTCGTCAGGACGTCGAAGCCCGAAAGCGTGGCCCGAGGCTGTGGATCGAGGGAGGTTAACCGCGTTGCCAGATGGCCGTCTCGAATGGCGCGCGCCAGAAACCGGGTCGAATGCCCAGCGCCAACTTCAACAATACGAGCCGGCTGTGCACGGCGGACCATCACATAGGCGGCGAGTGCATCCAAGCGCGGAAACCAATCCTGGTTCCAGCGAGGCTCCGGTGGATTATCGGGGCCGATGTTGAGTATGTCGGCACGCCAGCCGGATGCCGATGTCAGAAAGCACCGCATTCTCGGGAGCGCTGCTTCGAAGAGTGGCATGAGCGATTTCTGAGTGGCGGCAGATTCCGTCACGGGATGAGGATCATGCCCTCGCGCGCCACGACGGTCCCCGGCAGAACCCCGGCCGCCTCCTCTCCGATGGCGTCCATCTTATCGTCGTCATGGGTCGGGTCGTGGTGGAAGATCACCAACTTCTTGGCGCCCGCCTCCTGCACCAAGCGCACGCCTTCCTGCCAAGTTGAATGGCCGAATCCTTTAAAGTTCTCGTAGGTGCCATCAGTATACATTGAATCGTAGATCACCAGATCCGATCCCTGAAGCAGCTCCAAAATATTGGGATCGCGCCCGAATTCTGGATGCTCCGTGTCGGTAATATAGCAGACCGATCGACCGTCGAATTCGATCCGGTAACCGGTCGCCTGATTGGGGTGATTAAGTTTAGCGCTGCGCACGATCACGCCTGGGTGCGGCTCCATCGCCTCACCGACGACGAAATCCTTATAATCCACATCGGCCTGGAAAATTTCCGGCGGTACCGGGAACAGTGGCGCCATCATCATCTCGGTCAGAACCTGCTTCAGGGAGTATTCAGGTTGAAGATGGCCGGCCCATAAGGTGACTTTATTGCCGGGAATAAACAGCGGCACGAAAAACGGCAACCCGCAGATATGATCAAAATGGGTATGGGTGATGTAGATGTTGGTGTTGATCGGCACTTCCGGGATCAGCTTATAGCCAAGATTGCGAATACCGGTTCCCGCGTCCAAGATGATCAGATGATCGCCGCAACGAATCTCCAGACAGGAAGTATTACCGCCATAGCGCACGGTTTTGGGGCCCGGCACCGCAACACTGCCGCGCACGCCCCAAAACTGGACGGTGAAGTCTTGTCCCTCACTCATTCCGCGTGATGACCCCGATTGATCCCTTTATTGCATCCGACAGTACTTATTGTAATGCAAACCTCAAGACGGTGTCGCTCATTCATATGCGGCGCATCACGGGACGAGACGGTAACCGCCGGGTTCCGTTACCAAAATTTCCGCGTTCGACGGATCCAACTCAATCTTTTGCCGCAACCGGTAGACGTGGGTCTCCAGCGTATGGGTGGTTACACCGGCATTGTAGCCCCAGACTTTGCCCAGCAATGTATCTCGGCCCACCACCTTATCTCCGGCGCGATAGAGAAATTTCAGGATCGAAGTTTCTTTTTCGGTCAATCGGACTTTTTTCTCGCTAGCGTCCTCGATCAGCATTTTCACGCTCGGCTTGCACGTATAG
>JABJCS010000164.1 GCA_018665505.1 Alphaproteobacteria bacterium | reverse complement strand
TGCCTAATCCACCAAGTGGCGTAGGTGGAGAATTTATAGCCGCGCC
Organism: Alphaproteobacteria bacterium; assembly: GCA_018665505.1. Next base: position 5,217 of record JABJCS010000164.1, on the reverse strand, counting down.
GATACTCAAACTTATCGACCGCCTTCATCAGGCCGATATTGCCTTCCTGAATGAGATCGAGGAATTGCAGGCCGCGATTGGTGTACTTTTTCGAGATAGAGATCACCAGACGCAGGTTCGCCTCGACCATTTCCTTCTTCGCCCGGCCTGCTTCGCGCTCACCCTGTTGGACGGTACGCACGATGCGGCGGAATTCCGGTAGCGGCATGCTGGCGGCCAAAGCGATTTCCGAGACGATGCCGCGCAAGCCTTCGATCATGTCGATGTTCTTGCGGACGAAGTCGCCCCAGACTTTCTTCTTCAAACTTTTGATGTGGTCGCCCCAATTCGGATCGACCTCAAAGCCATAGTAATTGTCGAGGAACTCTTCGCGCTGAATTTTGCTGTTCATGGCGAGGCGCAGCAATTGGCCCTCTGCCTTGGTCAGCTCGCGATTGAGCTCATAAAGCTGCTCGACCAATTGCTCGATCCGCAGATTATTCAGATGGATGTTTTCCATCAGTTGGATCAAGGCGCGCTTGTGCTTCTCATAAGTGCGCTCGGTTGATTTGGAAACCGCTTCGCCGCTCTGCAAGGTCTGTAAGCGCTTGTCTTGGGCGCGTTGCAGTTTGTTATAGGTCGCGGCAATTTGCTTGAAGGTCTCGAGGACTTGCGGCTTCAGCTCGAATTCCATCTGCGCGAGGGAGACGTTGACTTCGTCCCCATCGTCCTCGTCGTCGTCTCGAGACTCTTCGCCCTCAGCTTTTTCTTCGCCTTCTTCACCTTCGGCTTTTTGCTCGCCGTCCTCGGGCTCGGCTGTGCCGTCGCCGGCTGGTGTCGTCTTTACTTCTTCCACGGCAGCGGGTGCAGCGGCGTTCTCGACGCCCTCCTCGCCCTCTTCCTCTTCTGCCTCATCGCCGTTCTCCACGGCTTTGAGCATATTTTCGTCCGGCTCGTCGCCGCCGTAGGTCGCATCCAGATCGATGACGTCCCTGAGCAGCAAATCTCCTTCCACCAACGCATCGTGCCAATGGGCGATCGCGCGCATCGTCAGCGGGCTTTCGCACAAGGAGCCGATCATCTTCTCGCGGCCGGCCTCAATGCGTTTTGCGATGGCGATTTCGCCTTCGCGGGAGAGCAACTCGACACTACCCATCTCACGCAGATACATGCGGACCGGGTCGTCGGTACGGCCGATATCATCGTCGTTCAAATTGCCGGCCGGGCGAACGCTGGTTGACCCGTTGCTGTCTTTCGGTTCGCTGGCTTCTTCAGATTCTTCATTCTCGACGACATTGACGCCCATTTCAGAGAACAGGGTCATGACGTCTTCGATTTGCTCGGACGCAGAGTCGTCCGGCGGCATGACGGCGTTCAACTCGTCGATGGTGATATAGCCGCGTTCCTTGCCTTTCGCGATCAACTTCTTGACCGCGGCCGTCACGCTATCCATCAACGGACCGTCGCCGGCCGCTTCATTTTGGTCGCTGGCTTCGCTTTCGCGTACTGCTGCTGCTTTCGTCGCCATTCGAATTCGCCCTCATCACAGGTCGTTTAATCAGTTTCACCCGATGCGTTCTGCACCGCGCGGCCCTTCATCCCCAGTCGCGACGCTTAATCTGCGCCGTCTTCTGCTTCCGCCGATTCCCGAACGATATCCCCCCGTTGCAGGAACCTAGCGTAACTTTCTTCCGTTCCTTCGCGCGCCGCTTCGCGTCCGAAAGCCCGTAAATCCGCCCTCTGCCGCTGCTGGTGGAACTGGGTCAAAACCTGACCCACGCCCTCCCGCGCCACCTCTAGCGGCGCATCGGAACGTGCAAAAGCGCCGTGTTCGAAAACACTGCGATCCAGCACGTGCGACAGAATATCCGCGAAACCGCTGTCATAGAGGTGGCTATGTAGCACCTGTCCGTCAAGGTCCGGGTTCGCAGCGAAGATGACATGAAGCTCAGCGCGCAATTTGTCAAGGTTCGGTTCAAGGGAAACATCGATTAGCGCTTCGCCGAATTCGTCGATCAATGAGGGATGATTGATCAGCGCAGCCATTAAAAGGCGCTGCCAAAGCGTGCTGGACGCCACTGCCGCGAGGTTGGTGCGGGGGCGCGTTTCAACGACTTGCCACTTGCCGTCTCGTCGACTGCGCAGTCCCGGCCGCCGCGCCGGTGGCGCCGTGCGTTCGTCAAACAGATTGCGATATTGCTCGCGCACGATGGGATCAGCGACCTGCGAGGCTTTTTGTCGCAACCGTGCTTTAAGGCCTGCCATCCGCTCCGGTGTGTCGGTGGGCCCAGCATCGCGCTCCATCTCCCAAATCACCTCGGCGAGCGGCCGCGCGGCGTCCAAGATCGTTCGCAGGGCGGCCGGACCCTGGTTTGCCAGCAGGCTGTCAGGATCCTCGCCTTGCGGCAAAAACGCGAAACGGATGGACTTTCCAGGTTTCAGGAGTGGCAAAGTGCGCTCCGCCGCCCGGCCAGCCGCGCGTTGTCCGGCATTATCGCCGTCGAAGCAAAGCACCGGTTCTTCCACCAGTTTCCACAGTGCTTCGATATGTTCTTCGGAGAGCGCGGTGCCGAGCGGAGCCACCGCCGCTGGAAATCCGCCGCGAGTCAGACCGATCACATCCATATAACCCTCGGCCACGATAACTTCCGATGCGTCGCGGCTGGCTTCCCGCGCCAGGGCTAGATTGTAAAGCGTGCGCCGTTTGTCGAAGAGCGGCGTATCCCGGGAGTTGAGGTATTTCGGTTCGCCGTCGCCCAGAACCCGTCCGCCAAAGGCGATCACCCGACCACGGCCGTCGGCGATCGGAAACATCGCTCGGCCCCGAAAGAAGTCATAGGGTGCGCGTCCATCGTCGGGCGCGGTCAGCAGTCCCGCTTCCAGCAGCGTCTTCGCCTCGAACCCCTGCCTTTGGAGGTCGGCGGAAAGACGGCTCGCTTCGCCGCGCGACACCGGCGGCGCGTATCCCAGGCGAAATTTTGCGATGATCTCCGAATCGAGGCCGCGCGCAGTGAAATAATCGAGCGCGACCTTTCCCTCCGGTCCGCGCAATCGCTGTTCGTACCAAACCGTGGCCGCCTCGACTGCTTCCAGGAGGCCGCCCCGTTGCTTTTCGCGTTGAACTTCTTCCGGCGACGAGCGCGGCACTTCCATACCGGCGGCGGAGGCCAAGCGCTCTACGGCCTCTGGGAAGGTCAGGTTTTCGGTCTCGATGACGAAGCTGATAGCGTCGCCGTGCTGCCCGCAGCCGAAGCAATGATAAAAACCCTTCTCTTCGTTCACGGTGAAAGAGGGGGATTTTTCCTTATGGAAGGGGCACAACCCGGTATGTTCGCGCCCGCGCCGCTGAAGATTGACCTTGCGTCCCACAAGATCGACAAGTGTCGTCCGATTACGCAATTCGTCGAGGAAACGGGTGGGAAAGCTCATCTCTTGTGAAGCGCCTTCTTGTAAACGAACCGGCCACGCTTTCGCGGATGTGCCGCAGGCTTCCGCCTAATTCGAGAGTATATCCGAAGGAACGGTCCTCCGGGGGAAATTGTCGCCAGCGTTTAAGAAAGCGCGGCCTTTGCCATCACACCCGCTTTGCCAAAATCCATGGCGCCCGGATGGCGTTCCCGCAGGGTGGCCATCACAGTTCCCATTTCTTTGAGGCCGGATGCACCAGTCTCCTGAATGATTGCGGTCACGGCCTCCTTGATGGCGTCTTCGTCCATCTGATCCGGCAAGAAGCGTTCAATCACAACGATTTCGTTCGCTTCCCGGTCGGCCAAATCCTGGCGCCCGCCCTTGGTATACATCTCGATGCTCTCGCGCCGCTGTTTGATCATCGTCTGCAGCAGGGCCTGGATGGCGTCGTCATCCACGGGTTGGTTGTCCCCACCCTTGCCGCGCGCCGCGATGTCGCGTTCCTTCACCGCAGCCAGGATCAACCGGACGGTCGAAACCGTACAGGGGTCCTTCCCTTTGAGACCTTCTTTCAGCGCCGTATCAAGCCGCTCCCGCAGCATGACGTGCCCCCCACGTTTATTGGCATTATTGGCGGACCCTACTAGAACACGGATTGCAGCGCAATCAGATAAATATTGTTAACCTATTGAAAATAAACAGAGAAATTATTATAAGCCCCCTTGACGGCGGCATAGCTTTTGCTTAGAAATCGGGCCAATCGCTTAGTGGAAAACGATCCGCGAATGCCTGGAACCGCTGAAGGTTTTGATCCAAAACGGTTTTCCAGGCGCCAGGAGCAATATCCCGATGTCCGACTCGACGAAAACTGACCCTATGCCGCCGGAAGAGACGACGGCGGCCCTGGTTTTGGGCGATGGGACCGTATTTTGGGCGCGTGGTGTCGGCGCCGTGGGCCAAGCCGTCGGTGAAGTGTGCTTCAATACCTCGCTGACCGGTTATCAGGAGATCATGACCGACCCGTCCTATGCGGGGCAGATTATCACTTTCACCTTCCCGCATATCGGCAATGTCGGCACCAATGACGAAGATATCGAGACGATCACCCCGTCGGCGCGAGGCTGCGTCCTACGCGCCGATATCACGGAGCCCGCGAATTGGCGTGCGGTTCGGCATTACGACGATTGGCTGAAGAGCCACAACCTGGTCGGCATCGCCGGCGTCGATACGCGTCGGTTGACCCGCCGCATTCGCGATTTGGGCGCACCCCATGCCACAATCTGCCACGCGCCCGACGGTAAATTTGATATCGCTGCCTTGCAGCAAGTCGCATCGAGCTGGCCCGGCCTCGAAGGCATGGACCTAGCAAAAGACGTGAGCTGCCGCCAATCCTATACGTGGGACGAGACGGCCTGGGCGCTCGGCGAAGGCTACGGCAGGCAAACCGATCCGAAGTTCCACGTCGTCGCGGTCGATTTCGGAGCGAAGCGGAACATATTGCGCGATCTCGCCCATCTCGGCTGTAAGGTCACGGTGGTTCCGGCGAACGCCACGGCTGAAGACGTGCTTGGTCATAAGCCGGACGGCGTGTTCCTCTCCAATGGCCCCGGCGATCCGGCGGCGACGGGGGAATACGCGGTGCCGATGATCAAATCGGTGCTGGAGACCGGAACGCCGATCTTCGGCATATGTCTTGGCCATCAAATGCTGGCCCTGGCGCTCGGCGCGAAGACGGAAAAGATGCATCACGGCCATCGCGGCGCCAATCACCCGGTCAAGGATTTGGAGACCGGCAAGGTGGAGATCACCAGCCAGAACCACGGTTTTGTC
>JABJCS010000163.1 GCA_018665505.1 Alphaproteobacteria bacterium | reverse complement strand
GGCCTTACTTTCTTAATCATCTTACCGGCCATGCTTTCCGGGATACCCTCGGCGATGCCACCGGCACCCCTAATGATCTCATCGGCCGGGAAGGTTAGCACTTCCTCAAACTCCTGCATAAGGCGCTCTTTCGTCCATCCCGCTCGGTCATAGACCCGCAGATGTTCGGGGCCCATCACGATCAAGACGTCGTGGCCGGGCGCGCGCTTTGGATGTCCAATAGCGCGGATCGACAGGCCGAGCGAGCGGGTCAATGATTCCGGCTCACGAGACGCCTGGTCGAAATTCCCCAGCTGCCCTTCACCGGCATATATCGTCACCGCCGATTTCCCTGCCTCAATCCCACGCTCCTCCGCGAACGGTTTCCAGATCGGATTGCTTTCGTCTTCGGCAAAACAGAGCCCTATCTTTCCGGGGTTACCTATGGTCGCGCGGTCGATCTCACCGGGTCTACCGCCGCCCACATTGCGGATCACCAATTGTAGCGCCCGACCGATGGTCGAATTCGCACGGTTTCCTTGACCCAATGCATTGACGCCACTGTTCATACCAATGCGTTTCGCAATTGGGCCGTTCACCACCAGAATGGGCCCGACGAAATGCGTCGTGCACAACACGCCGTGCATGGCGAATTTTGGATCGAGCGCCGCCTCCACAGCGGCCAAGACCACCGGCAAGTACTCCGGCTTGCACCCGGCCATGACCGCGTTAATCGCAACCTTCTCTACCGTGCATTCCGCGAGGTTCGGTGGAATCTGTCCGACAATTTCCTGCGGATCGCGGGTCGTCCCCTGTAGCATGCGCATTACCCGCACTGGCGTCGGTGGCACAACCGGCAGACCGTCCGACCATCCTCGGTCGTAACACGCTTCAATCTCATCATCGACGCCCCCGACCTCGATCTGACGAGCCTTCAACGGCGCATCGCCGAACCGAACCGCGAGGACTTCCGGCATGCCGGGATCGACACTCTTCGACCCGCATCCCGGTTGATTTTCGGGCAGGCCTGCGCCCAGTCCTTCTGCCTTGGCTAACGCTTCCCATTCGCCGCGGTTCCAGCCGATAGCGCGCCCTTTCTCCTCACCGTCTTCGACACGGATCAAGGTTGGAACGGTTTCGATATCAAGGTGATACGAGACCTCCAGATCGCTGTCATAGACCGCCGGGACGCTTTCCGGGAAGCCGGGATCATCCTGGGTATAAACGGTCAACCCACCGTCGCCCGCCGAGAGCGCCGCGTAGACCGGCTCCAGCATCGTGCAGGTCGGACAGTCGCGTTTCGCGACGATTATAAGTCCGTCAGAAGGTGTCAGCATTGGCTCGGTCTGTTCGCTCATGGCTTGGAATTCACTAGCTTAATGGAAAATCAGCGGTGTTTCAGTCACAAATCATTGCAACACAACACACCAAAAGGTCAAATAGCGCCTTCGCGAACGGTTTCGACCGAATTTTTCGCTAATAATGGGTGAATACGATGGAAACATCTGACGTAATTGTGGTGGGCGGCGGATTATTTGGCCCGGCAACCGCTTATGGGCTGCGCCAACAGGGCTTGGACACCATTGTTCTGGACGATGGCGACGACGTATTGCGCGCCGCACGGGGCAACTTCGGCCTGGTTTGGGTGCAATCCAAGGGCATGGGGATGCATCGCTATCACGCCTGGAGCCGCGAGTCGGCACATCTCTTTGCCGATTTTGCCGCCGAATTGAAAGAGGGCAGCGGCGCCGACATCGCCCATCGCAATGACGGTGGCATGCATTTACTGTTGGGCGAGGACGAGCGCGAACAGCGTCGGCGCGAGATGGATATTATGCGCCAACAGGCCGGCGCCGACGGCTTCGAGTGCGAGATCATTGAGCGCGAAGAGGTCGAGAAGATGCTCCCCGGCGTCCGACTCGGCGATGACGTGGTCGGCGCTTCATTCTCTAAACACGATGGCGACGTCAATCCGCTTAAACTTCTGCGCGCCATCAACGGCAGTTTCCAACACATGGGTGGGCGCTATCGCTCCGACTGCCGGGTCGAGAATATCCGACATGACGGTAGCGCCTTCATCGCCGAGACGAAAAACGGTAATTTCACCGCGCCCAAGATCGTGTTGGCCTGCGGTCACGGCATCACCAAACTGGCCCCCATGGTCGGGCTCGACACGCCCATCGTGCCTCAACGCGGCCAGATACTGGTCACGGAGCGAGCTGAGCCTGTGCTCGGCATGGCACTCGGCACTGTCCGGCAAACTGACGAGGGCACGGTACAAATCGGTAATACCGAAGAAGAGGTCGATTTCAATGACGGCACGACCTTGGACGCGGGCCAGGCCATGGCACGCCGTGCGGTCACGATTTTCCCGCAGTTAGCGGAGCTAAGGCTCATCCGCACTTGGGGCTGTATCCGCGTACTAACCCCGGACAAATGCGCTATCTACGACGAATCGGAACAGTATCCGGGCGCCTATGTGGCGACCTCTCACAGCGGTGTCACTTTGGCGGCGGTCAACGCGCGCCGCACCGCGAAGTGGATCGCGACCGGAGAGACGCCCCCCGGTTTCGGGGAATTCAGCGCGAAACGTTTTAAGACGGAAGGCAATCATGTATCGGCACATCACTGATCCGAAGGGCCGCACGGTCGCCATTCACTTCGAAGGCCAACGCCTGCAAGTATCCGCCAACGAGACGGTGG
>JABJCS010000162.1 GCA_018665505.1 Alphaproteobacteria bacterium | reverse complement strand
GCCTCGAATAGCGGTTTCACCCGGGCATCGACCTGGCGATGGTTGTAGTAGTCGATGGCCGGCTTGAAGACATTGAAGACGCGGCGCAGCTCGCCTACCGGCTCTTCATGGTGGTCGACCCGCAAATCGACGCGTGGAAATTCTTTGTCGTCATAGACCAGGATCGCGGCCGAGCGTTGGCCGCCGTGCTGGCCGCCCGCGTCGCGTCCGGTTTCGATGGCGCGCATCAGGCGATCTTCGAGGTTGGCGCTTGGATCCTCGTTATATCCGGCTTCGATTCCGTCCAGAACATGTTCGCCCAGCAGAACATTGCCGAGGGCGATAAAATTATCGCGCACGTGATGGCCCGCCCAATCGCGGTTTTGCGTGCCGGTGCGCGCGGCGGCGAAACCGTCGTCATCGATCACGCCGAGCTGGCGGTATTCGCAATAAGGGTCGCCCTGGACCAGTTGTTCGATGACCGCCGGGGCCTTATAGCCGAGCTTCAAGAGACGCTGCGCCATATGCCCGAGTCGCGCATCCGCGATCGCCATGATGGCCACGGCGCCGGTTCTGGCCTGCACGAACGGCACCCGAGCGCCGACGGCGAGCGAGCGCGTGGAGGTCGCAATCCCAAGCCTACCGGTCGACTCACAGCGACCGATGGCAGTAAATGTGTTGAATTCGGGTCCGGGAGGAAGCGTAGCCATGGATTCGTCGCCTCTATTTGCTATTTTCCTAACATTAGAGAGAAGCGTATTTCGGCCGTTTGGCGCGGCAAGGGAAGAAGGCCCGAATTGGGCGGTAACAAACCGGGATGATGAATGACAATGTATACCCCTGACTGGCATAAAAAGATGGCCGAATACGCCGATAAGATCGGCGGCATCACCACTCCAACAGAAGGGTTCTATTTCGTCCGGCACGGCGAAACCTTCTACAACGACGCCAAGATCATTCAGCCGGTGATGGGCTCTCAATTGAACCCGAACGGCAAGGCGCAGGCCGAGAAGGCGGGACCGAAACTGAAAGACAAAGATTTCGACGCCTATTACGCCAGCGATCAGGAACGCGCCTGGATGACGGCGCAAATCATCGCCGGGCATTGTGGCCGTCCGGTACATCCCAATCCGGATTTGCGCGAGCGCGACTGGGGTCGATGGGCGGGTCGCTCGAATGTCGACTTGAATTGGGCGGAGTCACCGGAGCGCGGCGAGACCTTGGAACAATTCGTGACCCGGACCCTGCGCGGCGTAAATGCGGCGTTGGAGAACGGTAAAGTGACCGTGGTCGCACACGGCGGCACGTTTGCCGTATTGCTGGCGGCCATCGGACACCCCTTGCGACGACCAGAAGAGTACGGTGCCCGTGTACTGGATAATGCGGCGCCGATGCGGGTGACACCACCGAATGGTAGCGGCGAGTGGACGGTCGAGGCGTTGTAGTTCGTCTTCTCGTTGCCATGCAAGTTGTGGCGTGAGTCTCGATGGATGCCGGAAAGGTGGTGGTAATGCTCACATCAACTGAACGTTCCCAATACACCAGTGATGGATACGTCATCCCCGCAGGGTTTCGGTTAGATGAGGATATGCTTTCCGAACTACGTATTGCCTTGGAAGAGGTCCTTTCAGGCAATCCGGAGATCATGCCCGACCGGATGATCAATCCGCATCTCAATGGCGGACGGCCCTACGGCGTGAAGGGGCATGCGGCGTTCGACAAGATTGCGCGCGACGCGCGAATCTTGGAAATGGTCGAAGCCGTTATCGGGCCCGATATTATCCTGTGGCTGACGCATTTGTTCTGTAAATTGCCAGAGACCGCTCGCGAAGTAACATGGCATCAGGATGGCCAATATTGGCCGATCCGACCTTGGGCGACCTGCACCGTTTGGCTGGCGATCGACAAGGTGGACAAAGCGAATGGTGCAATGAAGGTCATCCCAGGCTCGCACAACCGCCAGGATTGGCAGCACCATGCGGACGACAACCCCGATCTGACCCTGAACCAGGTCATCGGCGATGAACAACTCGCGGCGGAGGACAGCCGTTATATGGAATTGGAGCCGGGGCGGTGTTCAATCCATGACGTCGGGATTGTCCACGGCTCTGCGGCCAATACATCCGGTCG
>JABJCS010000161.1 GCA_018665505.1 Alphaproteobacteria bacterium | reverse complement strand
CGGAGCGCGATCCCATCGACCGCATGCGGGGTTGGTTAATCGGCGAAAAAGTTGCCTCGGAAGATGAACTCAAGGAAATCGACCGCAAGATCAAGGATATCGTGTCCGATGCCGCAGAATTCGCACAAAACAGCCCAGAACCCGATCCATCGGAACTCTATACCGATGTCTTGATTGAAGCGTAGGCCGGGGGAGCAACGGAAATGCCAGTAGAGATATTGATGCCCGCGCTTTCGCCGACCATGACGGAAGGCAAGCTTGCCAAGTGGCTGAAAGCCGAAGGCGACGATGTTACCGCGGGAGACGTGATAGCAGAGATAGAAACAGATAAGGCGACGATGGAAGTGGAAGCGGTCGACGAGGGTAAACTCGGTAAAATTTTGGTCGCCGAAGGTGCCGAAGGTGTCGCTGTAAACACGCCAATTGCCGTTATTTTGGGTGAGGGAGAAAGCGCCGATGATGTTGCCGCGAGTCCGGCGCCCACGGTACCTGCGCCGCAGCCTGCGGCACAGGAGCCGGTGGCGGTCGTGTCCACTCCGGTAAGTGCGCCCGTCGTGGCAAACACGCAGGCCGAGCCCGATTGGGACGGTGAGACAGTCACGATGACCGTACGTGAAGCCTTGCGCGACGCGATGGCGGAGGAAATGCGGCGTGAAGAGGCCGTATTCCTGATGGGCGAGGAAGTCGCCCAATATCAGGGAGCCTATAAGATTAGCCAAGGTTTGCTGGAAGAATTCGGCGAACGCCGGGTCATCGATACACCGATCACGGAACATGGATTTTCCGGCGTCGGCGTCGGTGCCGCGTTTATGGGATTGCGTCCCATCGTAGAGTTCATGACCTTTAATTTCGCCATGCAGGCCGTGGATCATCTGATCAACTCCGCCGCAAAGACGCTGTATATGTCCGGTGGCCAAATGGGGTGCCCAATTGTGTTTCGGGGGCCGAATGGTGCCGCGTCACGGGTCGGCGCGCAGCATTCCCAATGCTATGCCAGTTGGTATGCCCATTGCCCGGGATTGAAAGTGGTCTCACCCTATTCGGCGGCGGATGCAAAGGGCCTCCTCAAATCGGCCATACGGGACCCCAACCCCGTTTTAGTTCTTGAAAACGAGATGTTGTACGGAAACAGCTTTGAGGTCCCGGTCAGCGACGATTGGATTGTTCCGATTGGCAGCGCGAAAGTCGTTCGGGAAGGAACCGATGTTACGCTGGTTGCTTTCTCGATCATGGTCGGCAAGGCGCTTGAGGCGGCGGATGCACTTGCCGCGGAAGGGATCAGCGCGGAAGTTATCGATCTTCGCAGTATTCGACCGCTCGACACCGAAACCATCGTCAAATCGGTTCAAAAGACCAATCGCATCGTCAGTTGCGAAGAAGGTTGGCCATTCGCGGGTATCGGGTCAGAAATCGCCGCGCTGATGATGGAAGCGGCTTTTGACTGGCTCGATGCGCCGATGGCGCGGGTTTGCTCAGAGGATGTTCCGTTGCCTTATGCGGCCAATCTCGAGGCGCTTGCCCTACCGCAAGCAGGACAGATCGTCGATGCTGCTAAAAACGTCTGCTATCGCTCTTAGGGCGGAGGAAAACAATGCCAGTCAAAATACTTATGCCCGCTTTGTCCCCGACCATGACCGAAGGGACGTTGGCGAAATGGCTCGTCGGAGAAGGCGATACCGTGAATTCCGGCGACGTGATCGCCGAAATCGAAACCGATAAAGCCACGATGGAAGTTGAAGCCGTCGAGGAAGGGAAACTCGGCAAGATCCTAGTTGCCGAGGGCACTGAAGGCGTTGCCGTCAACAACGTCATCGCCTTATTGCTCGAAGAAGGTGAGGAGGATAGCGCCTTGGCTGGTGTCGATGTATCGGCTGCACCGAGCGGCAATGGTGGCACGCCACCTGCGGCCGGGCCCACACCAGCGCCCGCGGTAGCTGCACCGGCACCCGCGGCATCACCTACCCCACAAGCGGCTCCGCCGGTCGCTGCTGCGCCTGCTGCGGCCTCTGGCGCAAGGGTCGTCGCCAGCCCATTGGCGCGCCGAATGGCTTCTCAAGCGGGGCTTGATTTGGCAGGCGTGGCTGGGACCGGCCCTAATGGCAGAATCGTGAAGGCGGATGTCGAAGCGGCATTGTCAGGCGGCGGTGCTCCGGCGACTGCAGTGGCGGCCCCCTCGGCATCCCCTGCCGTTGCGCAGGCAGCCCCGACGTCGGCGGAGAAGTTGCCGTTCGAGCCGGATTTCGAGCTCGAATCGCTCTCGACGATGCGCAAGACAATCGCGCGGCGGCTCACGGAATCAAAGCAGCAGATTCCGCATTTCTATCTTACAGTTGATTGTGAGATTGATGAGCTGTTGGCGATGCGGAAAACCCTAAATGACAAGGCGGACGGCGCCTACAAGCTCTCAGTCAATGATATGGTCATTAAGGCTGCGGCGATCGCGCTTCGGCGCGTGCCGAAAGCCAATGCATCTTGGACCGACGAGGGTGTAAAACTTTATAAATCCGCGGATATCTCGGTCGCAGTCGCCATCGAAGGCGGCTTGATTACACCGGTCGTGCGGCAGGCGGATAATAAGGGGCTTGAGGCCATCTCCTCCGAGATGAAATCACTCTCCGAGAAGGCTCGCGACGGCAAGCTGGGCCCTGAAGAATATCAAGGCGGCACGTTTAGTATCTCCAATCTCGGCATGTACGGGATTAAGGAGTTCAGCGCGGTCATCAACCCGCCGCAGGCTTGTATCCTGGCGGTCGGTGCTGGCGCACAGCAGCCTGTCGTCAAAGACGGAGCGCTTGCGGTCGCAACGGTTATGTCCTGTACGCTTTCGGTCGATCATCGTGCGGTCGACGGGGCCATCGGCGCCGAATATCTCAGCGCCTTTAAGCGGCTCATCGAAGATCCGCTCAGCATGCTGCTCTAAGGAGTTCCCATGGCGGATCAAAAATTCGATCTCATTGTCGTCGGCGGCGGTCCCGGCGGCTATGTCGCAGCCATTCGCGCGGCGCAATTGGGCATGAAGACAGCCCTTGTCGAGGGACAGCATCTGGGTGGTATTTGTCTTAATTGGGGCTGTATTCCAACCAAAGCACTGCTCCGCACTGCCGAAGTGTATCGCAACATTCAGCATGCGGAGGCCTATGGCATAACGGTTCAAGGCGCCTCCGTCGACTTGAAGAAGGTTGTCGCGCGCTCACGCAAAGTGGCGGCTCAATTGAATGGTGGTGTCGGGCATCTCTTGAAAAAGAATAAGGTTGAAGTCATCGACGGCTGGGGCAAACTGGCGGGTGGAACCAAGGGTGCCCGCAAGCTTTCCGTAGAGAAAGACGGCAAGAAGATAGCCGACCTCACGGCGACGCACATCATATTGGCGACGGGGGCCAGAGCTCGGTCTTTGCCGGGGTTGGAGCCTGACGGCAAATTGGTTTGGACGTATAAGGAAGCCATGGTGCCGGAAGCGATGCCGAAATCGATCCTGGTGGTCGGGTCAGGCGCCATCGGCATCGAATTCGCGAGTTTCTATCGCAATCTTGGTGTCGACGTCACCGTGATCGAGGTCATGGATCGCGTCCTGCCAGTCGAGGACGAAGAGATTTCAGCCTTGGCGCAAAAGTCCTTCGAAAATGACGGGATGAAGATCATTACCGGCGCACAAGTCAAAGCGCTGAAGAAATTGGCCAATTCCGTGACCGCAACGGTCGATAAAGCGGGCAAGAGTCAGAATATTACCGTCGACAGAGTGATTTTGGCAGTCGGGATCGTCGGCAATGTTGAGGATATCGGTCTCGAAGGCACCAAGGTGAAGGTCGACCGCGGCCATATCGAGACCGATCAGTGGCTCGAGACCGCCGAAGCGGGCGTCTACGCCATTGGCGATGTTACCGGTCCGCCCTGGCTGGCCCATAAGGCAAGCCATGAAGGCATTATTTGTGTTGAGAAAATCAAAGGCGAGAAAGACGTCCATCCGTTGAACACATTGAATGTGCCGGGTTGCACCTATTGTCTGCCGCAGGTCGCCTCTGTCGGGCTTACGGAAGCCAAGGCCAAGGAAGCCGGCTATGAAGTTCGTGTCGGACGCTTTCCTTTCATGGGGAATGGCAAGGCGATAGCCTTGGGAGAGCCGGAAGGGCTGGTAAAGACGGTGTTTGATGCCAGGACCGGCGAATTGTTGGGTGCGCATATGATCGGCGCCGAAGTTACCGAGCTTATCCAAGGTTACGGCATTGCGCGGACTCTGGAGACGACGGAGAAGGAATTGATGCACACCATATTCCCACACCCGACGTTATCCGAGATGATGCACGAATCGGTACTCGATGCTTACGGTAAGGTTATTCACTTCTAACCGACAAGTGGGTTTGGGCCATGGCCACCATTGAAGCGGCAAAAATACGGCATCCGGAGAAACGCAACCGGCCGGATAACCCGGCGCCCCGGAAACCAGATTGGATTCGCGTAAAGGCGCCAACGTCGAAGATTTATTTCGAAACCCGTAAACTTGTCCGCGATAATGGATTGCACACGGTCTGTGAAGAAGCAGGTTGTCCGAATATCGGCGAATGTTGGGCAAAGAAACACGCGACTTTTATGATTATGGGCGATACCTGCACGCGGGCCTGCGCGTTCTGTAATGTCGCGACCGGGATTCCACGTGCTCTCGATGCGGATGAACCGTCACGAGTCGGCGACGCAGTGGCACAATTGGGTCTTGCTCATGTAGTCGTGACGTCTGTCGACAGAGACGACCTTGCAGATGGTGGGGCGGCGCATTTTGCGGCCGTTATCGCTTCAATTCGGGAGAAATCTCAAGGGACTACGATTGAAATACTAACGCCTGACTTCATGCAGAAAGAAGGCGCAATTGAAGTTGTAGCGATGGCGAAGCCCGATGTTTTTAATCACAATATCGAAACGGTACCGCGTCTATATCCGACAGTCCGTCCAGGCTCACGGTATTTTACCAGTCTCGAACTCTTACATAGAGTGAAACAGATTGACCCTTCGATCTTTACGAAATCTGGAATGATGGCCGGGCTGGGCGAAAGCCGGGACGAGATGCATCAGGTGATGGATGATTTGCGCTCCGCATCGGTCGATTTCTTGACCGTCGGTCAATATTTGCAGCCGACACCGAAACACGCGGCCATTGATCGTTTTGTCACACCGGACGAATTTGACGGGCTGGCCCGCATGGCGCGCGGGAAGGGGTTCTTGATGGTATCCGCCTCTCCTCTGACGCGCTCTTCCTATCACGCCGGTGATGACTTTGCGCAATTACGTGTGGCGCGAAACGCGAAAATTGCAAAGAATGCCGTGACGATTGCGGCCAGTTAACACCTTCATTTCGTGCGTAGATTTTCCGAAACCAAGTATTTACCCCACTCGTCGTTGGATCTCTTCGACATTATCGTCGATGTGGACAAATACGCGGAGTTTCTACCCTGGTGCGTGGCGTCTCGGGTGCGGCAGCGCAACGACGACGGTTCCCTAATTGCCGACCTGAGCATAGGCTATGGCAGTCTTCGTGAGAAGTTCACAAGCAGTGTTTCGTCTGATCGGGACGAATTGCGTGTCACCACAACCCAAGCTGCCGGCCCTTTCAAGTATCTCAGGAGCGAATGGCAGTTATTGGACGTGAGCGACGGCGGAACGACCGTCTCATTCGAGATTGAGTTCGAATTCCGCTCTTTCTTGTTGGAAAAGGTAATTGGTACCATCTTCGAATCGGCGGCGCACAAAATGATATCCGCCTTCGAAAAGCGAGCTGCTGATGTTTTATGAGCAGGGAAGACTATCGTTTTAGCGCGGATTCAGCGGCAATATCCAACAGAGTCATTCAATTTCGCAATTTCATATCTTGACTAGTATTTTAGGTATAAGATCTAATTTCAAAATTGAGATTTGCTACTTCATAATAATTTGGTGAGGGGGTTTTTCAGCGAATGCTGATGCCCAACATGCTTAAGGCTGCAAGAGCGCTTCTTGGAATAAGGCAAAGCGAACTCGCAAAAGCCGCTGGGATATCTCTGGCAACATTGAATAATTTCGAGCGCGGGATCGGCGACCCCCGCGCCAGTACCATCGATGCCATCGAGCGGAGCCTGAGGCGAGGCGGCATCACTTTTATGGATGACGGAGAATCTGAGGGGGTTTCCCTTCGAAAGCTGCACCGGCCAAGCGCTTTCGATACTTACACGGCAAGTCGACAGGTACTGGAAGCGCTGGACCGAGCGTCTCTCCTGAACATCCAGTCGGTTATATTCTTTCGGAATACGGAGATCACAACGGAGGGCGAACATAAACACTATGTTGCCCTGTTATTGGATGGGCTAACGCGTGCCATTGTTTTCGACCAAGCGCGCCTATCGCTTGAGACTTCAAGCCATGCGGCCGAAGTTGCCGGCATAATGCTGGCGGCTTTTGCTATGTATCGCGATGAAATCTATTACTTACCCGAATTCGTATCGGATTCGCTACGCCTTCCGGCTCCTCAGGCAATAGCGTTAATTGGCGAAACGGAGTTCGAAAAACTCGACGATCCTGCGGATTTTTTCCAGTTGTTCGGCCTGACACACGATCGGATTGCCCCTTGGTTGGAGCGCGACGATCATCCGCTGCACCAGTTGTTCGGCCTTACTCAATCGCGCCTACGGCAGCTGTCAGAAGCACCAGAGCTTCAATAACCGCTGCCGTGCGTACTTCTTGGCGATCTCCACTAAATACATAGCGATGGGCGGCAGGCGCGCTGTGGCTTGTCGCAATCCCGATATAGACAAGACCGACCGGTTTGGTCTCTGTCGCACCGCCCGGTCCCGCAATGCCCGTGAGCGAGGCGGCTGCGGCTATACCCGTACGGGTTAACGCTCCGGCGCACATCTCCTTTGCAACCGTATCGCTGACCGCGCCAAATTTCTCGAGAGATTCGGAGCTTACGCCAACTTCTTCATGTTTTGCCTCGTTCGAGTATGTGACAAATCCACGGTCGAGCACGTCTGAAGAACCGGAAATATCGGTCAGGCATCCACTGAGCAAGCCGCCCGTGCAGGACTCTATTGTGGATAGTCGCACATTGCGCGCGCGACAGAGGTCAACGAGTGTCTTGGCGCGTTCGTTAATCTCATCCGGAAAGGTGTATTTCATAAAATGACCCTCAAGAGAATTAAGGATGCTACTCCTGCGTAGAGTCCGGCCACCACGTCGTCTAACATTACCGCGAGGCCGCCTTTTAGCCGCTGTTCGGCCCAATTGGCCGGCCATATTTTGGTGACGTCAAAGATGCGAAAAAACACGAATGCGACGCCGTACTCAATTAATCCAATTGGCAAAAATGAAACGGCAATCGCTTGCCCGACGACTTCGTCGATCACGACCGGACTTGGGTCATTGTCACCCGACACTTCAATGTAGATCGTCGATGCCCAGATACCGACAAAGAACAAGATCACCGCAAAAGCGACGACGGCACTAACACCAAGTGTCGAATGTATCAGCCAGATAACCGGTAATGCGGCGATCGATCCCGCGGTGCCTGACGCGAAGGGAAATTTTCCCGAACCGAAAAAAGTAGCAGCTACAATCGCAATATAAGTCTTCAAATTGTTCACGTGGCTGGCACCTCTACACTGGCAACCGCTTGCGCTGCGAGACCCTCGCCGCGTCCGGTGAATCCTAGGCGCTCGGTTGTTGTTGCCTTAATATTGACCCTATCGAGGGGGATATCCAGATATTCGGCGACTCTCGCTCGCATTTCCTCCCGGTGCGGTCCAACCTTCGGGTGCTCGCCAATGATCGTGACATCGACGTTGACGATAGAGCCACCCGCTTTGCGGATATCAGCGGCGGCGGCTTCCACAAAGATATGGGAGGCAGCGCCTTTCCATTGCGGGTCGCTTGGTGGGAAATGTAGGCCGATATCTCCGCATCCAACCGCACCGAGAAGCGCATCCGTTAACGCATGTAGCGCTACATCCGCATCTGAATGACCAATCAAGCTCATATCACAGGGAACCTTGACGCCGCATAGGGTAACCCCGTCACCGGGCCCAAGCTTATGAACATCGAAGCCCGATCCAACGCGTGTCTGCATCTGGCGCTTTTCCAATATCTGTTCCGCGCGGTCAAAATCCGCTTCCGTCGTCACCTTAATGTTTCGCTCATCGCCATCGACGACGCATACAACCATGCCAGCTTCTTCCATAACGGCCGCGTCGTCCGTCGGCAAATCGCTGTCGCGTTGCCCGTGCGCCTTCAAGATCGCCTTAAAACGAAATCCTTGCGGCGTTTGCGCGCGCCACAACCCGGCACGGTCGACGGTTTCTTCAATCAAATCGTCCGTCGAAGCAACGCGCTTTAGTGTGTCGGAGACGGGAAGGGCGGGTATTGCGCCAGCGGCGTCCGCCAAAGCGGCAATGACCCGCTCGATCATACCGCGATCCGCAAAGGGCCGTGCTGCATCGTGAATTAATACGATATTAGTTTCGAAATCAGACAGGCTCTTGAGACCGTTTACGGCAGACAAATGCCGCTCCGTGCCGCCGATCACTGGGGGGAGGATATCTAATCCTGCAGTCGCGGCACGATAAAGTTCCTGATCGTCCGCATGTATGACCACGCGGATCAAATCCACCGCGGGGCAATCAATGAAACAATCTATGGCGCGGCGGAGGACAGAGATTCCGCCAATTTCGCGGTATTGTTTGGGAATACCGCCCCCCGCACGGGTTCCTCGACCGCCAGCTAGGAGCAGCGCCGCCACCGTCATGGCAAATATTCCTTCAATCGTCTTGTCACGAACAAATCCCGCATTTCATTGACCAAGCCAGCTGGGTTATATTTCGTTTATGACCCACACCGCAATCTCCTCGATATTAACGCTGTTAGCGTTGCTCGCGTTTTCCGCCATACTGCTGGCACCGAGCAAAAGACAATCAGTTGTTAAGGAATTGGCCGCCCTTTCGCTTGGAACTTTGGCGACGGTCTACTGGATATGGAGCCGAGAGTGGGGATTGGGTCTGCCGACGGCTATACTGGCAAGTGTCCTCGCGACTGAGATTGCCTTTGGCTTGATCTTACTGCGCTCGCGCGAAGCAATACAGCTTGGCAGCCTATTGGGGCCTTACCTGTTCGCCGCTTGCCTCTTGGTTCTTTGGGTCGATGCGGTCGGAGAATCCGAAACTGCTCAACCTCATATGTCCGGATGGCTCGGCGCGCACATCAGTGCCGCCGTTCTAAGTTATGGCTTCGTCACTATAGGTGCCATCGCGAGCCTTGGGATCATCATGCGAGAACGCGGTTTGAAACGCCGAACGAGAGGCCGACTGACGGATCGACTTCCGTCCATCGCGGTTGCGGAGACGACCGAAATCATCGGCCTTACTGCCGCTGAAATCATCTTGGGCATTGGCATTATCTTCGGCATTGCCGCGGAGTATACGACGACAGGCGCTTTTTTTCAGATCACGCATAAGAGTTTGTTTAGTGTTACCGCCTTTGTCGTAATAGGCGGATTGCTCATTCTCCATTTGCGGACCGGATTGCGAGGTCGACTTGCGGCGCGAATTGGATTGTCTGCCTATCTTCTTGTTTCGCTCGGATATCCAGGTGTGAAATTTGTCAGTGATATATTTCTGTCGTAGTCGAGCCGGCTTGAATTAAAGCTTGAGGTCGGTGCTGATCCGCTATATTGATCAATAGGTGTGCAATAATTTACTGCTTAATTAATGAGCATAATCGCCGGTAATCTTACTCTCGCGGACCGCGCTTTACTGGCGCCGATGTCTGGAGTGACCGACTTCCCATTTCGGTGCATTCTCCGCTCGCTTGGTGCCGATGTTACGATATCGGAGATGACCGCAAGCCGGGCCATCCTCCAGGGCGAACGCGAAGAGTGCAGGAAGCTCGACCAATTGGATGACCGTACAATCGTGCAGATCGCGGGCCATGAGCCGGACGCAATGGCCGAGGCAGCTCGATATTGTGAATCGCGTGGCGCCATCATGGTCGATATCAACTTCGGATGCCCCGCAAAGAAGGTCGTCAATCGATACGCTGGATCGGCCTTGATGCGCGATGAAGAGCTGGCTGGAGACATTCTGCAGAAAGTCGGCAAAGCCGTTACTATTCCGGTGAGCCTCAAAATGCGCACCGGATGGGATCACGAAAATCGAAACGCGGTGACCATCGCGAAAATCGCAGAGGATTGCGGTTTCTCACTCTTAACGGTGCATGGTCGGACGCGGGCGCAAAAGTTTACGGGGAAGGCGGACTGGCGCTTCATTGAAAATGTTAAAAATGCGGTTTCTGTTCCAGTTATCGCGAATGGCGACATCGAGTCAGTTGACGACGCCCGGGCATGTTTGCGGCAATCAGGAGCGGACGGTGTGATGATCGGCCGCGGTGCGGTCGGAAGGCCTTGGTTGATACCCGAAATAAACCGAGCGCTTGCAGATGAGACTACGGAATTTCAATTCAGCTTGCGCGAAAAAATCGAAACTGTTCGAGCCCATTATCTCGGCATCATCGCCAATTCTCCGGGACGAAGAGGTGTCTTGACCGCCCGCAAGCATTTATCGGCCTATTTCGCTGTATTGCCGCGCGCGAAAGAACAATTGCACGATGTTCTGCGGACCGAAGATGCCGAGCTGGTAATCGACAGACTAGACCAATATGCGGAAGAGTGGGGGCGGGCGGCATGATACCGCAGCCTGCTCCCGACGGCATTCTTGGCGCGCTGACCGTTGCAGTTCTCGTTGTCGCGGAAAATGACAGGATTACATTCGCCAATTCGGCTGCGGAACAGTTCTTTCAATCGAGCGCATCAACCCTCGTAAAGAGCACGCTCCCGGAACTCGTGACTGCCGACAACCCCCTATTATCGCTCATCGCAAAGGCGCGAAAGCAGGACAGTGTCATCCGGGAGTTCGGGTTTCGGCTATCCACGCCGCGTCTTGGAACCCGCAGCGTTACTGTAGATTGCGCCCCTCTTAGCGGATCGCCTGGACATTTCGTTCTCACTTTTCAAGAGAACGCTTTGGCGGGCCGTTTTGGAGGGTCGATGTCGCACCGCGATTCGGCCCGCTCGCTCCGCGCCATGGCGGCAATGATGGCGCATGAGGTGAAGAATCCACTTTCCGGCGTGCGGGGAGCCGCTCAATTGTTGGAGCAAACTGTCCCATTCGAAGACAAGCAACTTACACGTCTCATCATCGAAGAGAGTGATCGGGTTTGTAAACTCGTCGACGAGATGGACGCCTTTACGGAAAACCCACGTTTCGAGCGCGATGCGGTGAATATTCACGAGGTGCTCGACCGGGCGGTTGATATTGCGCGTCGCGGGTTTGGTCGCGGTATCAAAATTCATCAAGAATATGACCCGTCTCTGCCGCCGGTCTTCGGTAATCGCGATCATTTGGTCCAGGTGTTCTTGAATCTCGTCAAGAATGCCTGCGAAGCATGTTCGGCGCCCGATGGTGAAATTCATATCGTCACCGGATTTCGTCATGGAATTAGATTGGCGGTACCAGCGGCGAAGAGCCGACTGGATCTCCCTATCATGGTGACCGTTGCGGATAATGGGCCAGGCATACCGGAAGATTTGGAGCCGCACATCTTCGATCCGTTTGTCTCTACGAAGATGGAGGGGACCGGATTGGGGCTGGCGTTGGTCGCGAAACTTGTCGACGACCACGGTGGCATCATCGATTTGGAATCAAGTTCTGAAGGATCGACGTTCCGCATTTTACTGCCGATGCAAAAGTTCGATGAACAGGCTGATGCAAATGCCGGATAACGCGATCCTCATCGCCGATGACGACCGGTCGATACGGCAGGTTCTCAGCCAGGCACTTGGTCGGCTTGGATATGAAGTTCGGGCGACCAGCAACGCCGCAACCCTCTGGCAATGGGTCTCGAATGGCGAAGGTCGGCTGGTCATCACCGACGTCATCATGCCGGACGAAAATGCGCTTGATCTCATTCCGCGCATTCAAAAAATCCGCCCAGAGCTGAAAGTCATTGTAATGAGCGCGCAGAATACACTGCTGACAGCAGTGCGCGCGAACGAACGCGGTGCGTTCGAATATTTGCCGAAACCGTTCGATTTGAATGAATTGATCTCTGTCGTTG
>JABJCS010000160.1 GCA_018665505.1 Alphaproteobacteria bacterium | reverse complement strand
CCGCCGCCGCATAAACGACCGCAAGCCCGTGCCATGTCCGTGCGAACAGCCGCCACTACGTGGGCTGGGCATCTGGGTCCGAACCCAGAAGCATGCCAGCGACATCGGCACGGCGGCGCAGGGCAAAGACGCTGAACAGCGTCGAGGATATCAATGTAGCGCCGATCAGCCCCAGCTTATGGGCATTCTCGTTAAGTCCGAGCGTTTCCATCCAGAGGCACATGGCGATGGCAACACCGATGACGATGATGGCGACCGACAGCGCGCGGTAAACGTTTTCAACGGCACCATCCGTCGCATACACCATCCGGTGAGACGGTGCACCGACGGCGAGAAAGGCGCGGAAAAATGCAATAAAGATACGTATCGCCGCCACGGTGCCGAGGATAATGAATTCGGTATTGCGAATATGCGCATCTTCCGGCGCGAAGACGACAATCAGCGTAAAGGCCGTCAGAATTTGTAGCGCGATGGAGAATATCTGGAGGGTGCCGCTCAGTAGCAGATAGCCGATCTTCTCCGCGCGGCTCTGCGGGACGGGATTGAACATGTACGCGAAATGGGGCTGGGCGCCAGTTGCGGAACAGCCTTTCGACGCCGTAACCGACTGATAGATGAATGCTCATGAAGAACATGATGAGGGGGATCCAGATAAGGCTGTTCTCCGAATCCACTTTGCGCAACGTTGTTACCGTCTCGCCGGCAAATCCTGATGCGCCGTTGAGGATTGCCACGAGCCGGTCTCGAAACGCGAACGCATCCGTCTCGACCCTATCCGCCAATGACGGAACCATGAGGGTCTGGCCGGCGGTCGTTGCCACCGGACCTGTAGTCTCGATCACGACGATCTTTGCACCTGATTTCTGGGCGTCGTCGATCAGTCTCTCTGGGCGTCGTCGATCAGTCTCTGAATGGTTGCAGGATCGCTGCTGGCAGACGTCGTCGTTTGCGCGGCGGAAGGAAACGCAAGAAAAACAAAGGCCAGTACGAGGGCCAAGCGTTTCCACGAATTACTGAAAGCTGTCGTCGTCATTCTGCAGTCCTCTTTTTCTCTTCATAGCTGTTTAGCGCCTGGGTACCATTGTCGGTGCCTGCGGGCTTGATCCGTTCGGCCAAATCCCGCACAACGGAATATCAAATTTGTGGAGAATTCGAATGACCCAACCGGGTACGCCACCAGTGATTGGCGTGATTGGCGGAAGCGGTGTTTACGATATCGACGGATTGACCAACACCGAGTGGAAACAGGTCGTTTCGCCCTTCGGAATGCCGTCGGACCAGTTGCTGTTCGGGGAGCTCGACGGGCAACCCATTGTCTTCCTGCCGCGTCATGGGCGTGGGCACCGGGTGCCGCCCAGTGGATTGAATTTTCATGCCAATATAGATGCGCTAAAGCGCTCCGGCGTTACGGAGATAATTTCGATCAGTGCCGTGGGCTCTTTGAAAGAAGAATATGCCCCCGGTCATTTCGTCATTGTCGATCAGTTCATCGACCGGACATTCGCGCGTAAGAAGTCATTCTTCGGCGAAGGCTGTGTTGCACATGTTTCCATGGCAGACCCGGTCTGCAGCCGGCTCGGTGGTCATCTGGCGGATACGTTGGGCGGGCTCGGGATCGAGCATACGCGCGGTGGCACCTATATGGTGATGGAAGGGCCCCAGTTTTCCACCCGCGCGGAGAGCAACCTCTACCGGTCCTGGGGATGCGATGTGATCGGTATGACCAATATGCCCGAAGCCAAACTCGCCCGCGAAGCGGAGATGTGTTACGCGACAGTCGCTATGGTCACCGACTACGATTGCTGGCATGAAGACCATGACGACGTCACGGTCGACGCGGTCATCAAGATCGTTCATGAAAATGCGGATAAGGCCCGTTCGCTGATCAAGTCGGTTATCCCGTCTCTCGCGAGCCGGTCTGAGACCTGCGCTGACGGCTGTCACACGGCGCTCGACTACGCGATCATTACCCCGCCCGAATCGCGCGATCCCGATGCTGTGGCGATGCTCGATGCCGTGGCGCACCGGGTGCTCAATCCATGAATATCGACGGCTCCCCGTTTCGCACGATCTGGCTGGCAGCGGATGGCTGGGCAGTCGAAATTATAGATCAGACGAAAATACCGTTTGAATTCAATATATTGCGTCTTGATACCTGTGATCTTGCGGCGACCGCGATCCGGGATATGTGGGTCCGCGGTGCACCGCTGATTGGCGCCACGGCCGCCTATGGCATGGCGCTTGCGATGAAGGAGGATCCGTCGGACGATAATCTGGCTGCAGCGGCAGACAAATTGATGGCGACCCGGCCGACGGCCGTGAATCTCCGCTGGGCAATTGATGCGATGCGCACATTGCTGGGACCGATTTCGCCTAACGCGCGTTCGCAGGCGGCCTATATCCGCGCGGCTGAGATCTGCGACGAGGATGTCGCGATTTGTTCTTCGATTGGCGATAACGGCATGCCGTTGATCCACAAGGCGTGGGAAGCACGCGGCAAACCGGACCAGGTCAATGTGCTGACCCATTGCAATGCCGGCTG
>JABJCS010000159.1 GCA_018665505.1 Alphaproteobacteria bacterium | reverse complement strand
CGGGCAAGGTGAATTGGCCGACGATCCTCGTTTTAAGGACAATGGCGATCGCTCGCAGAACCGTGACGCCCTGACAGACGTGTTACGCAAAGCGATGGTCAATGAAGACGGGGAAAATCTGTGCGCCCGGCTATTGGATCGAAATGTACCAGCCGGCCCCGTGAATGACATCGCACAAGTCATGTCTCACCCTCATACGGCCCACCGGAACATGGACGCAAGTGTTGACTGGTATCGGGGGGCTGGGACGCCGATTAAGTTCTCGAGGACTCCAGGCGATTTGAAAACGCCGCCGCCGAAGTTCGGTGCGAATAGCAGGGAGGTCATGTCAGCGCACGGATTCAGTGAGAGTGATATTGAAGCATTGATCGCAAAGGGCGCATTGGTAGAAGAACGCCGGTAGGAGCGGGGGGACTATCGCGTATAGTTGCTCAAAGCCGCCGCGACCTGATCGAAAACACCGTCCCAATCGCCGGGAGCGGGCTGCCGGAACAAACGCATTGTCGGATACCAGGGGGTGTCCTCGCGTTCGACCTGCCAGCGCCAATCGGGTGCATAAGGAAGCATGGTCCAGACCGGTTTTTTCAAGGTGCCGGCCAAATGAGCGACGCTCGTATCCACACTAATGACGAGATCGGTCTGTTGAATGAGGTACGCCATTTCCGCGAAATCCTGAACGTCCTTGCCGGGATTATCCAAAGGTGCATCCTGGGTACCGAATTGCAGACCGACGAACTGTATATCCGTGTCCGCCAACCGGTCGAGCAACGTAGCCGGAGAAATAGAGCGGCGGTGGTCGTTGGGGTTTGCCTCGCTACCCTGCCAACATATACCGACGATTGGTTTATCCTCTTCGACAGACAGGTTTATACCCGGCATTGATTGTGGAGCAAAGTCTTCAGTTAATTCAACATCTTCCGGCCCGATGTTTAATCGGTTCATGATGCTGAGAATCGGTAACTGAAAGTCGGCGGCAGGTAGTTCCGCATCGCGGTCCCGAACTAACACCCCCTTTAGCGCGGGGACTCCAGCGTAGGGTCGTTCCAGCGCGGGCGGAACATGGAGGAATACGCTAGCGCCGCGCTCTTTCAGTATCGGCAAGAAGCGGGCAAATTGAATTACGTCACCATATCCTTGCTCCGCCCAAACGATGATAGTGCGCCCGGATAGGTCCTCGCCTTTCCACACCGGAATATCGGCGATGGAAGGGTGTGGAAGAATACCGCGGGACGGCCGTGCCTCGAAATCCTCCCAACCGCCCGGCATATCGCCCAACAGCAATCGTACCATCGCACGGTTGAGTTTCGCCGGCGCGTAGTCGGGCGCCACGCCGAGCGCACGGTCGAGGGTTCGCCAGGCATCCTCGGGTTGACCGTTGGCGGTCTCCGCTGAACTTAGATTTAACAGTAATTCCGGACTTTCCGGCGCTAATGCTAGAGTACCGCGAGCAATTTCGACCGCATCGGACGTTCTGTTCGTTTGCTGCAGCATCGCGCAAAGATTCAGTCTGGCATCGAAACTGTCAGGCGCGAAAGAAACTGCCTCCTCAAGTTGGGATACAGCCTCTTCATGGCTACCTTGGCGATAAAGGAGCGTCGCGAGATTAACGCGCGCCGGCAGTAGCTCGGGTGCATAGGTCAAGGCCTTCTCAAACGCCGTGATCGCGGCCGAAGGTCTGCCTCGACCCAATTCCAGCATCGCCATTCCATAGTGCACGGCACCGCTTTCGGGGGCGATATTCGTGGCCGTCTCGTACTCGGCCGCTGAGTCTTCAATCCTGCCGGATTCCAGCAATAAGTTCGCTAAATTGAGATGTGCGTCGGCATAGTCAGTCGCCAGGGAAATTGCCTTACGGTAACAGCCCTCGGCCGATTGCGCGTCACCGGCCGTTGCGAATGCTAAGCCCAAATGGGTATGGACTGTCGCATCTTCCGGCAATCCAATGGACGCCATTTGTAGCAATTCGACGGCGGCGGAGGCATGACCGGTATGCAGCGCGATCAATCCCAGGCCTTGCGACGCACTCGGTTGGCCAGGGGTGTCATCCAGAATTTCACGGTACAATGCTTCGGCATCTTGAAGAGCACCCTGACGCAGCAGGCGGTCTGCCTGTTCTAAGGATGCAGTGAGTTTCGTTTGGTCCACGATCGAATTCCCGCTTGATTTAGCGCCAGCCAGCTTGATAAGGCCGGTTATCCGCGGAGAATATCGCTATTTTGGTTCGCGCGCCAAGAAAGCAGGCACGTGATCTCCAAGGCCGACGGGGATTCCTTCGTTGAACTTTTCGTCATCATCCCGAGTTGGCTTCCTTGCAGCGCGTGGTCGGCGTGCCTTGGGAGCATCCTCGGTATCGGCCTCTACTTTTTTCGTCGACCGGGATCTTGTTCCATTCGAATCGGATTTCGGCTTGTCGCCACGACTACCGCCACGTCGTCCTCGAGCTGGTGGAGTTTCTGAGTTCGCTCCAAGCTCTGCCGCTTCCACATCTTTCAACTCAAGACGGGGGATTTCGACACCGGTTAGTTTGATAATCATGTCGAGATAGCGTTTCTCATCGGGCGCCGCGAGCATAATGGCCCGCCCGGACCGTCCAGCGCGTCCCGTACGTCCGATGCGATGAACATAATCGTCCGCATTGATCGGCACATCGAAATTGAAGACATGGCTCATCGCCTCGATATCCAACCCCCGCGCCGCGACGTCGGAGCAAACCAATAATCTGATCTCGCCCTTTTTGAAGGCCTCAAGGGTATCCGTGCGTTGGAATTGGTCCATGTCGCCATGTAAGGCGCCGGCTTCGAACCCGTGTCGCTTAAGCGACTGTTGAACGGTACTTACGTCGCGTTTTCGATTGCAAAAAATCAGCGCATTTTTTACATCTTCGGATCGCAGCAAGGACCTGAGCGCATTGCGCTTTTCTTTGTGATCCACGACGACCAGCGATTGAGAAACCGTCTCCGCTGTGCTCGCCGGTGGGCTGACGGTAATTTCCTTCGGGTTCATCAGGAATTGGTCGGCCAACCGCCGGATTACTGGCGGCATGGTCGCGGAAAACATCAGCGTTTGCCGGATTTTCGGCATCTTCGAGACGATCTTTTCGACGTCCGGGATGAAGCCCATATCGAGCATGCGATCCGCTTCGTCGATGACCAACAATTTGACGTCGGACAAAAGTACACGGCCACGTTCGAAATGATCCAACAACCGTCCCGGCGTCGCGATCAATACGTCTACACCGCGATCCAGCAATTTGTCCTGATCATCGAAGGACACGCCGCCGATCAATAGGGCTTTCGAGAGCTTTTGATACTTTCCATAAATATCGAACTGTTCCGCGACCTGTGCTGCGAGTTCGCGTGTCGGCTCGAGGATAAGCGATCGCGGCATACGGGCACGGGCGCGGCCCTGAGCCAGGATATCGATCATGGGAAGCGTGAAGGAAGCGGTCTTACCGGTGCCGGTTTGCGCGCCACCCATAATATCGCGGTTCATCAAGACGTAGGGGATTGCCTGCGCCTGAATCGGTGTTGGCGTCTCATATCCCGCCTCGCTCACGGCGCGGAGGGTTTCGTCGCTCAACCCGAGATCTTTAAAGCTGGTTTCGTCCATAAAGTGGGCTCTTGAGCCCTCTACTGTTGCTGATGTTCGGTATCTGTAGGCGCGTTAAAAACGCGTTTTCGTTCCGCTCGACATTATCTTTTCATCCCAGCATCTACAGGATGACCATCAAGCGCGTGTTGCTTAACAAGCCGTGCTTTGCCTGTCCAGCCCGAACGTATAACTATGCGGGGGTAAAGTCGAATGCCGATAGGATTTATGCGTGTCGAAAGTTTCATTAATTTTGGTCCCTGGACTGTTATGCGACGAAGCTCTTTGGGCGCCGCAGTCGAAATGGCTGAGCGATATTGCGGATATTTCCGTCGGCGAGACGCAGACCGACGATGGGTTCCCGGCGATGGCGGAAAAAATTCTTGAAGCGGCGCCAGCACGGTTTGCCCTCGCGGGTCTCTCGATGGGTGGCTATGTCTGTATGGAAATCATGCGCCAAGCACCGGAACGGATTGAACGGTTGGCGCTGTTCGACACTTCGGGACGGGCGGACACGGCGGATCAGACGAAACGCCGCAAGGCTCTGATTGAATTGGCGACGATCGGAAAGTTTAAGGGTGTGACGCCGCGGTTGTTACCACTTCTGATTCACAAAGACCGGCAGAACGATGAAGTTCTTACGAGCACGGTGATCGAAATGGCCGGGCGGGTAGGGCAGGCGGGATTTTTGCGCCAGCAGACCGCGATCATGCATCGACCGGATCGACGAACGGAAATGGCCATGTACGACCTGCCGACCATGGTTGTATGCGGACGCCAAGACGCATTGACGCCCCTCGATCTGCATGAAGAAATGGCTGAGTTGATCCCACATGCCCGGTTGTGCCTGATTGAAGAATGCGGGCATCTATCGACGCTGGAACAACCTCATGCCGCGACCGCCCTTATGCGGGACTGGCTTCTGCGTGATTGATGCCTAATTCTCTGATTATCATGCCAAATCCATACTCCGCCTTAGACGATATTCTGTCACTTGCGCACCTTGATCCCGCACCTCGAGACAGAGTGCAAATCGCTGGAACCGACCCGGTTCTCGCCACCAATTTTTTTATCGGGACCGCCGGCGCCGCCACTATTGCCGCCACCGGGATTGCGGCCGCGAATTTATGGGAGTTACGCACGGGTCGGTCTCAAGACGTCTCGATCGACGTCCGCGCCGCCGCCATGGCGATGCGCAGCGACCGTTTCGTACATCGTAACGGTGAAAAAATTCACGGATGGGACGCCGTATCCGGAATATATCAAGCAAAGGATGGGCGTTGGCTGCAGCTACACTGCAATTATCCCCATCATCGGGATCGGACGGTTGCTTTACTCGGCGCCGAACCGGAACGCGACGCCGTCGCGGCGGCAATTGGGAAATGGGATGCCTCGGATCTGGAAGCCGCGGTCACGGAAGCGCATTC
Organism: Alphaproteobacteria bacterium; assembly: GCA_018665505.1. Next base: position 6,542 of record JABJCS010000159.1, on the reverse strand, counting down.
GATCTGCGGTGTTGTCCGCACGCCGGACGAATGGGCGGCGCATCCGCAGTCCGCCGCCGTCGATGGTTTGCCTCTTATTGAAATCGTGAAGATCGCGGATAGCGATCCCGAGCCGTTGCCCGAAGGCGACCGTCCCATGGGTGGCGTTCGCGTTGTGGATGTGACACGGGTGATTGCGGGGCCGATGTGCGGGCGCACGCTGGCGGAACATGGCGCCAATGTCATGCGGATCAGCGGACCCGGCTTAGCGTTCTCCGAAGCTTTGGTGATCGATACGGGATACGGGAAGGTAGCGGCGGAGATTGATCTCACGTCGGACGTCGGCAAAGAGACCATGCGCGACCTGGTGAAATCGTCCGACGTCTTCTCGCAAGGCTATCGACCCGGCACTATTGCCGGGCGAGGATTTTCACCGGAAGCCTTGGCCGAGATTCGCCCCGGTATCGTCTGTGTATCTCTCTGCGCATTCAGTCATGTCGGTCCTTGGGCGGGCAAGCGCGGGTTCGACAGCATCGTGCAATGCTGCAGCGGGATCGTTCACGAGCATAGTGCGGGCAGGGAAGGCGATCCTTATCACTTACCCGCGCAAGTCCTGGACTATGTAACCGGATATTTAGGAGCGTTCGGCGCTATGGAGGCGTTGCGTCGGCGCGCGACGGAAGGCGGCAGCTGGTTGGTGCGTGTATCACTCGTGCAAACCGCGCATTGGCTGAAGCGGCTCGGCCGGTTCGGGCTGTCGGAAGACGCCCGCGATTTACCGGACCCCGGTTTGCAAGACGTGATGGATTTGACGATGGAGACCGAATCGTCTTTCGGCACCATCCGCCACCTGGCCCCAGCGATTACCTTGTCCGAGACACCGTCGTTCTGGGCAAAGCCGCCCGTGCCGCTGGCGTCTCATCCTCCGGCCTGGCCGACGTAACGCTATTTCTTCGGTTTCTTTTGCGCTTGCTCCGGAAGCGGCGCGATGCCGCCGGGGCGGATGAAATTTAAAATATTGAATGCCAATTGCAGGGCTTCCTGACGCGGCATTCCGACCTTGAGCCGTGGATCGTAAAACACCTTTAACATCAGCCGATCGCCGGGCGTGATATACTTGGTTGAGCCGATTTCGCTGTATTGATTTTTCTGCACGAACATTGATCGCTTTACCTTGTCGCTATCATTCGCCAAGCCCAGGATTTGCGTCAGTTCCTCCACGATGCAGGTTCGCAATATTTTACCGCCATAGCGTGGATGTCCGTGCTTTGCCGGTATGATGACGTAGGCCAATCGAATCTCCGGGCCCTTTTTAAATATCTTCGCCATGCAGGTCGCCTTTCCCACACGCAAGGTATTCAGGAGGGCAACCTTTTCCGGAAATTGCTTGTCCGGTAAATGCTTTCCAAGTTTATCAATCGGTTGATACAGCAGGAGAACGTTAACGTCCTTTTTCGGATTAAACCCCTTCGCGAGGCGTTTCTCCCGTCTCATGCGGGATGAATACACCAAACTCATCGGATGGTTGGTTGCGGCGATCAATTCATCGAGATAATTCGAGAGCATGTTCTCGAATTCCGGCGGTGGATTGCCTTGAATTCCGATCTTTAGTGGGGTGGTCCACTTGCGAACGTGTTCAATCCATTTGCCGCTATATTCGCTGAGAAAAGCGATTCGGTTGAGGTTTTGAATGATTTCGTAGTTTGTCAGCGGTTTCTCGGTCGAGATGCGTTCTTCGGCCGCATTCGCCGAGACCGCGACAGCGCAAATGATCGCCGTTAAAATTCCGCGTCGAATTGAAATATTTGAGAGTGTAGCCGGAAGGGGAGGTTCGGTCGATATGCTGTTGGCTTAACGGATAAAATACTTTTGAGTCGGATCAAACGTCGAGTTCTTCGACGAATTCGGCATTGTTTTGAATGTATTCGAAACGCCGTTCCGCCTTTCGCCCCATTAAAGCTTCGACAAGACGGGCCGTTTCCTTCGCTTCTTTCGCGCCTTCCAAGTCCGCTTTTTCAGGTATCGAGACGCGCAACAATATCCGCGTTGCCGCATTCATGGTGGTTTCGCGCAATTGCTTAGGCGGCATTTCGCCAAGACCCTTGAAGCGGCTGACTTCGATCTTGGTCTTACCGGAAAATACCGTCGACATTAGCTCTTCACGGTGTGCGTCGTCGCGTGCATAGACAACCGTGCCGCCGTGGCTCAGCCGATAGAGTGGGGGGAGGGCCAAATACAAGTTTCCGCCTTCGATCAAACCGGGCATCTCACGGAAGAAAAATGTCATTAACAGTGAGGCGATATGGGCGCCATCAACATCGGCATCGGTCATGATGACGATGCGCTCATAGCGTAATTTTTCGATATCGAAATCACCACGCGTGCCGCAGCCGAGCGCCTGCATCAGGTCGTTCAATTCCTGATTGGCAGCCAACTTATCGGCAGATGCGCTAGCCACATTTAGAATTTTACCGCGCAACGGCAGGACGGCTTGTGTGGCCCGGTCACGCGCTTGTTTGGCGGAACCGCCCGCCGAGTCACCCTCAACGATGAATAATTCCGTCCCGTCAGCGGATTTACTGGAGCAATCGGACAATTTGCCGGGAAGGCGTAGTTTACGCGTCGGGGATTTCCGGGCGAGGTCCCGCGATGCCCTTTTGCGCTTTCGTTCATCAGCACGTTCGAGGACGCGTTCCAACAAATCATTGGCGTCGGAAGGATTGCCGGTTAGCCAATGTTCGAAATGGTCTTTGACGGAATTTTCAACCAGACGACCGGCATCGGGTGAATTCAAACGTTCCTTGGTTTGTCCCTGAAACTGCGGATCGTGAATGAATACGGACAGCATGACGCTCGCACCGCCGAGGACGTCATCCGCGGTAATTTGACTGGCCTTCTTGTTACCGGCCAACTCGGCATAGGATTTTAGGCCCCGGCTCGCGGCCGAACGCAATGCGCTTTCATGACTGCCGCCTTGAGGTGTTGGGATCGTATTGCAATACGAGCTGACGAAACCATCCTCGTCTTCCGGCCAATGAATGGCCCACTCGACCTTGCCGACCTCGTCCTCCGCGGTGACACGGCCCGTGAAGGGCGTCGGCGTGACGGTGGCTCGTGCGCCAATTGTCTCGGTCAGGAAATCCGTCAGGCCGCCGGGGAAATGCAGAACGGCGGATTCCGGCGTATCCTCTTTCGCGCCCGCTACAAGACGTGGGTCACAGGACCAGCGAATTTCCACGCCGCGATACAAATAAGCTTTTGAGCGCGCCATTTTGAACAGGATCGCGGCCTTGAAATGATTGTTCTCGCCAAAAATTTCGGGATCGGGGTGAAAGCGAATGGTGGTGCCGCGCCGATTATGTACCGGCTCACCCTTGCTGAGTTTGCCGGTTGGGGCACCACGGCTGTAGGATTGACGATATAGCACGCGGTCACGGGCGATTTCGATTTCCAATATATCGGACAAGGCATTCACAACGGACAGGCCGACACCATGTAACCCACCGGATGTCGCGTATACCTTATCGGAAAATTTTCCGCCGGAGTGCAATGTCGTGAGTATCACTTCCAGCGCGGACTTATCTTTAAACTTTGGGTGAGGGTCGGTTGGGATGCCGCGCCCATTGTCCCGGATCGTCACCGAGTTGTCGGCCCCCAATTCAATTTCGATCCGGCTCGCGTGACCTGCGACGGCCTCATCCATCGAATTGTCCAAAACCTCAGCGGCTAAATGATGCATGGCGCGCTCATCCGTTCCGCCGATATACATACCGGGCCGCCGACGAACAGGCTCAAGTCCCTCTAGGACTTCAATATCTTTGGCAGAATATCCCGAAGAACTTTTACTGCCCTCAACGCTTTGAAAAAGGTCTGACATTTCTCGAGTATAAGAATTAGGTGCAGTCATAAGCAAGGCTCATACAGTAGATGAATGCGGTTTAATGCACCAAATGTAGCGTTTGCAATATGGTGGGATAAAATGTTCAAAATGCATTCGGTCTCCTGAGAAACTTGTCTCAGTCGTCGATCGAACAAGTTACGTTGGCTTTAGGCGAGCATTTGTAAGGATCGGAGTTGCAAAATCAATGCAACAAAAACTCAGGCAGATTGTCGAAAGTTTTCTCGTATCAAATACCGGTGGCCTCGCAACCACCAAAGTGACGAAGAAAAGCGGAGAACCGGTATTCAACGCAGGTGATAAGGGGCATTTCATGGACCTGCTCGAAACGGGTAAGGTTGATATCCGTCATGAGGGGAGGACACTTGAAGCGGTCGAAGCCGGGGGAATAGTTGGCGAGATGTCATTGGTTGATGATGATGCACGCCGGAGTGCCGATGCAATCGTTCGACAAGACGCGACGCTCATTCCAATAAATCAGCAAAAGTTCCGAGAATTAGTTCAACGGAACCCTGACTTTGCACTTGCTGTAATGACAGTGTTGGCGCGCAGGTTACGGGAGATGAATGAACGCATTACCGCTTCACAAGGCGGATAGAGTAGAAGGGAGCTACGCAGCTTGCGCATGAATGATACTGCTGAGAAGTCTTTCGTCTGAGAGATAGACGGGAAAGTCTTCCCAGTAACCTTCTTGCTCACCGACTTGCCCGCGCGAAAAGCGCCCTACATCGTCAATCTCCACGATGACATGCCGCATCTGAAAGGTTTCTCCGTTTCGTCGGCAAAGAAACCAAATTCCGAGCCCTCGAAATTCAAACGACACCGGTAATTCCGATGGTGATTCGGGCAATTCCGGGTCTATCAAAACAAATTCAAGCGGCCCGCCCTTAAGCGTGCAATCCGCGTAACGGACAAAAGCCGTGACGTCCGCCGACACCGCGAGACGCTCGATCTCTCTTAGGATCATGTGTTCCATCATATCGCGCGTGCCATTTTCTGCGGAGTGCATATTGTAATCTTCCAATTTTAATACTCATGAATAATAATAAACGAAAGTCTTAATATCAATAAATATATGTCTCCACTAAATAAAAATATTTAAATATTGTGATTACTTAAAGACAAAACACCAAAATTGGTCCTTTAGCCTAACCAGGAGTAAACTGATCTTGGCTGGTACGATGTTTGCGTCGTAATGGTCACATTGTGGGGAATATGGGTAAGCAGAGACAACGGGCAAATGACAATAAAAATTGATCGGCGGCAACGGACCCACGGCATCGTGCGTGCAATTGGGTTTTCGACGATATTGGCAATTTCGATGTTTGCCACAGGCACGCACAGCGCTATCGAGATTGGAGTTGCGGATATCGTGGTGGGCGATGTCTACGGGCGCAATCTTTCGAAGCGGATGACTGCGGGTGAAAAGCTGATCTATAATCAAAAGGTCCGAACGGGTAGAAACAGCAGCACGACACTCGAATTCAGCGACAAGACCCGGATGACCATGGGCGAACGGGCTGAAATGCTGCTCGATGACATGGTTTACGATCCAAATTCGGAAAACTTGAACGGCGTGGTTCAACTGACGCGCGGTATTCTCCGGTTTGCATCTTCGAAAACTGCAAAGGTCGATTTGAAAGTGCGGACACCTGCGGCGGTAATCGGTATTCGGGGCACGGCGTTCGACGTATTGGCCGATCCGAGAAAAACCGAAGTTTCGGTAATTGTCGGCAGCGTTCAAGTGAGCTCGCAATTCGGCTCGCAAGAAGTTGGACCGGGTCAGACTTTCGCGGTGCAATCGAGATCTGGAGCTAAGTTTACACCCGTGCAATCGGCGGAGATGGCCGCTGCGATCACGAAGATGCTGAGTATGATCAGTGCCGAACAGACCATGCCGAAGGACAAGGCAGAACAAATAAAAGAAGATAAGGACCAAAAAGCCGAACAGAAAAAGCCAGAAAATAAGGCGGCACCGAAGGAAACGCAGCAATTGGCGGCGAAGACGACGGGCAGCCAACCGGAAGAATTCTACCATGCCATTCGAGGGAAGAACCTAGAGAACCTGATTTATATCGATTTGAAATACGGCAGAGTAGTAATTGAACTTTTGCCGAATTTGGCGCCGCTGCATACGGTACGCATAAAACAGCTTGCCCGAGAAGGGTTTTACAACGATTTGTCGTTTTATAGCGTGCGCAAGGGATATGTGGCGGAGACCGGCGACCCAACGGGGACTGGACTCGGTGGTTCTGGAAAGACGCTTAAAGCGGAACTGTCGAAAGAGAGTTTCGTGCGCGGTGTCGTCGGTATGAAACATAAATTGCGCGAACTGGATTCCGCCGATAGCCAATTCTTCATCATCACAGGCGCGGCAACGCATCTGGATGGGAAGTATACGATCTGGGGCCGCGTCATTTACGGGATGGAGTTCGTCGACTTACTGAAACCCGGTGAGCCACCTCGGGAACCCGATACCATTCAAAAGATGCGGGTCGCCGCGGACGTCAAGGAATCGTGAATTCTCAATCCTTGTGATGGTATTCGGATGCGCTAAGCTGCACAAGATTAGGGCAGTGGGGAGGCGGCTATGCGTTCTGGATTGTTAATGTTGTGTCTGTTGATGGCCCCGGTCGCGGTGCTGGCGGGAGAGGCGGACGTCACT